>JAIXVB010000002.1 GCA_027483245.1 Verrucomicrobiaceae bacterium
CTAGGCACCCTCTCTTTGGTGGCCTATGCGGTCGGTTTCACCCCCGATGCTGGAGGTCGCAACAGCCAGAAGCTGTACCGTCGTCAGTTCACGCCTGAGGAAACCTACGTGAAGCTGCGCAATCATCTGACCACGGGGGCTGAACTGCTCACGGAGGCCGATTGGAAAACCCTGACCGATCCAGAACCCAGTCCGCCGAGCACAGGCAGTGGCACGGATCCGGATGTGCCCGCTCCAGTGGTCTCTGTGGCTGAGCCTGTGGTCTATCAGGTGATTCAGTTCAAGGTGAACCCACTCCGAGCCTTGCTCTCCCACGCCAGCGATCCTTCCTCCGTGAATGGTGCGGCGACTTTGACCGCCGATGCACTTTGGCCTAGCCAAGAGAAACCAGCAGCCGTGGACATCCTTTTTCGGGTAACCAATCGCGGGACAGCGGCCAAACTGAACACGCTGAACGACTGGCGTGCGGAAGGTAACTTCCAGAAGCTGCTCCTAGGACAAGGAGTCACCCCTAACGATTACAGTGACGACCCTGAAGTCGAAACTCAGCAGTTACGCGTCCATCTGCCGAGATACTGAACCCATGGAATCTCTTCCTCCCACTCCCGTCCCAATTCCGCATCCTTCGCGTCGTCGTGGTTTCACGCTGGTGCTGACCTTGATCGTTTTGTCAGCCATCACTCTGTTGGTCTTGGGCCTCTTTGCCAATGTCTCCAGTGAATCGGCGACAGCCAATAACTACGACCACGCTTTCCGTGCCCAGACCGCCGTGCGTTCAGGTTTGGCACGTGTCGAGGCCCTGCTTCAGCGTGGCACTTGGAGTGATGATTATCTGGTCTTGGAGCACCTGCAAAACCCACCTCCCAGCAACACGACCCCGACAGACGAACAGTGGAGGAATCGGCAGCCTGTCTTGACTCTGGCTCGGGCTAAAATCACGGGTGACACCACGCTGCCTAATGGATACACGGCCACTTGGGAATACACCCCCCTGACCTCTGGCGTGCAGCCTCCGCCGCCCACCAGTGGCACACCTTCACTGCCCACGACACCGCTCGTCGCCCGTGAAGATGCCCAGACCAAGAAACCTCTCGAAGTCGCCACCGCCCTGCCGAAGCGCCTGCCCTGGCAGACGAGTCAGAACACGTTTTGGGAGGTCATCTATGAAGATCGTGATGAAGACAACAACCCGGCTACGCCCAGTGTCCGTGTGCCCGTCGCTCGCTACGCTTTTCACGTCGAAGATCTTCAGGGGCTACTCAGTCTCGATCACGCGGGCAATCCTGGAGATGCGGTCGAAAACGCGACCGGCATGCTCAGTCGCAATCACGAACGTGAGAAATTTGAGGTCTTCGAAAGCCTCACCGACGCTCGACTCACCAGCCCGCGTTTGTGGTATGCGGGCCTTGCTCCAGGTCTTCGCACCCCTGATGACGATCCACTCACCGATGACCGCCGATGGGTCATGAGCCAATCTGCCCTCTACAGTTTGCTCGAACCTACAGCGACATCTGACACTACCCAGATCGACAATCAGCTCATGGTCGCAAGACACGTGGTGAAAGCCGGTTCACCGACTCAGGTCACTTCTCTCCTCATGGGACCCGACGCCTGGAAACCCATTCTGATGAAGGAAGACATCACCAACGCCTGGCCCACCCTGCTTCAGCGCAACAACGCAGCCGATGCTGGCAACGACCGAGGACGTCTGCCAGCCGGGCCTGGACGTCGCCTCGAAGAGAACACCATCACAGGTCTGCGTCCTTATCACGAAATGCCTCTCATCCCGGTTGAACCCGGCGTCTTCGCCAATCCCCGGGAACCCAAGATGAATTTGAATCGGGTGTTGGTGGGATTAGCTGAGGATGATGTCGAGCTGGGTGTTAGTCGTATTCAAAGAGCCAATGCCAGACATGAGGCAGTGAATAAAATTGCACAGCACATCCAAAAAGCTCTTCCCGCATTCGAATCACGCGGGGCAGGGTTACCTTTCTGGCATGACAATAACCCAGTCACTACGGCTAACCGCACCTTAGCTTACTTGCAAAATCTAGCGGCGAACATGATTGATTACGCAGATGAAGATTGCCTTCCGACGTTAGACCCAAGTGCCAGTCTGAATGACGACGCAAATTTGGCAATAGCACCTGTTGATGCGGGTAACTATCGAGGGGTCGATAGTTACCCGTTGGTGAATGAGCAGTTCGTAATGAACAGATGGGAGGGAACCGAAAGCGCGGGAGAAAAATTCAAACTCACTTTTTCAGTTCAATTTTTCTATGAGTTTTGGAACATGACCAACAGGCCTGTGACTGGTTTTTTTGAGGCGGAATATTCTAACAACGCCAGAGTTCTAATAGGGTCAGGAAACGCACAAGCCCTCAATGAGTTTGGGAAAATCAAACCAGGCACCTACCAGCCTCTTACTGAAAATGGAACCAAGTGGATGAAGCTTTATCGCGATCCTGCAAGTGCAGTGGCACTGAATTATGCAGTGAGTGAGATTACAATACTTCCAAACCAGCATTTGGTGCTTGGTTCACAGCCTATTGTTTTTGAGTTAACAGGTGGAGATGCTGTTATTAGTCCAGTTGGCCCTCCACCAGAGTTACAAGAAGACATTACCAGCCATTATCGAATTCGTTTTAGACCGAGTTCATCGATACAAACACCAAAGCTGTATTCTGAAGAAAATGCTCAAACGGGGTTTTCAGACTGGACGATTATAGATCGCACTAGGGCTAGGCTGGATCGAAAGTCACGCAGCTCCACAGGCTTCCAAAACAACATCAACGGTTATGTTTCCAGTGCAACAGTTCCGGGTTCCGGCTACTCGCCCTCGAACGACACCAATAAGTTTCGCAATAATCTAGGCGATCCACGCGCGGTCTTCCACTATGATAGATCTTTGGTTCAGTCTGCCTCAGCTTACTCAGGCAATACAAGCCCAGGTGGTAGAAACATAAGACGTGGCATTCAGAATAACTTTTTTTATCGTGAAATTGTTCCCTCAAAATGGCCTGATCGTGGCCATGATACAGGGGCTTCTGGCCCAGCAACTGGAGGTGAGCACATCAGTCCAATTTCAGTAGCCCCTTCATTTCCAACCGGGAATTCGCGAATTCTCACGATGAACTTAGCGACTCAACGCATCTCCAACGCGGGTCGTTTTTTCTCTGTATCAGAACTCGGGCATCTTTATGATCCTTTGTTTTGGGACCCAAGTCCAAACCTCGCTGACAACATTAGAACAAGTTCCGCTTCTGATCGAGGTTGGCTGATTTATTGGGATTTGGACAATCAATCACAAGTCTCAACGCAATACGCTGCGGGCGGAACATTACGGATTGGAAGACCCGAAAACAGTCGATTTAGAACAACCTCAAGCGGGGGATTAGCCACTAATCGACGCTGGAGTGCATCTGCGCTTTTAGATATCTTTCATTGCGGAATATCCACAGTTGGAAGTGTTCGCAATGGTTCACAGGCTGATAAGAACAAAAGAGATTTGACGGGCTTTTTGACCCAAATCAACGGGCAGGTCAATTTGAATACAGCCTCACGTGATGTGCTACGCAGTTTGTGTGCAGGTAATTTTGGCCCGACTCCAACTCACACTTCAGATCCCGTGCTGAATGCACCGGTTCGGGCACCTCGCTCTTCAGCCACTGGAACTGAGGCCGACTTAGTTGTTGATTCAATCATTCGTGGGAGACCTTACACCAGCCCATCTCAATTGGTTGAGAAAGCAGTGACTGTTTCTGGTGCTCCGGTTTTTGGTGTGCCCGAAAGTTATAGCGGATGGCAGTCGGGTAACATGAACTGGCACGATGCGGGAAGAGAGGAGCTCTTTTCTCGTGTATTCAATAGTTCCACAGTTAGGAGCCGAAACTTTCGCGTTACGGTGACAGGGCAAAGCATACGACGAACACGCAGCAATCCGAATAAGCTTGAAGTGCTATCGACTAGAAGTCGGTGTTTCCATGTTTTCGTTCAACCCATTCGAGATCCGAACACTGGATTCATCACGGAACAACGAATTGTTACTACTCATGAACAAGATCTATAGTTTATTTTTGTCTCTTCTTTTTGTCACAATCGGGCATGCTCAAAAGGTAGATCCTGAAGATTTCCCGTGGATTCGAATCGCGAACGCCACTGGACTAGATGGCCCCATTCAAATTTTCATCAAAGGTCGAAACATTAATCCTGAGGGTTATGAAAGTGGGGTCGTTACTGGTGCCTTTTCACTCTATCCAGGGCAACTTGAAGTCGTCGTTAAACATCCATTGATTGAAGACAGTACTTTTAATCTTGAACTCCATCCAAGTGATCGAATGGCACTCATAGTTTACACTGAACCAGTCGAAAAAAAGGATGATATCGTTAAGAAACGCGTGATCAAATTTTCGACTTTAAAGCGAAAGTCTAAATCTGAAAGGAAGAGTGCAACGCTTTTGTTTCTTTCTGTAACCAAGGGTATCGATCTTAGCATGAACGATACATTGGTCTCATTGACACCCCACCAGCAAAAGGACCTTTCGTTTGGTCAATCTCGAGGCTCTCAAGTCAACCTCATGGTGAAAGGTAGGCCTTTAAAAACCTTCGACATTGATGAGGTGGGTGATTATGCCATCATCGTCTTCGACAAACCTGATGGGACTCAAGGGTGCATTACTTTTAATAACACTCGAATCTAACAAGATGCACTTTCGCCGTTCAATTGGGTTCTTAATTCTGTGTGTTTTTGGTTTCCACAATAACTGCCACGCATGGTGGGATGGAGGGCATAAGGCAATAGCGGTGATTGCTTATGAGAAGCTGACGGCGGAGGAGCGGGCTTGGGTGATGGGGATGATGGAGGCGCATCCGACCAAGGCGGAGTTGTTCGAGGGGCCTCTGCGGGAAGAGTTGGGAACCGGTGAGATCTCGCCGGAAACACGGGCGAAGTGGTTCTTTGCTCAGGCGTCTGTCTGGTCTGATTTGATACGCAAGCGCGAGGGTTATCCGAATTCACAGGCCATCAATGCCAAGTATCATCACAGCGGCTGGCATTACACGGATTTGGCGGTTTTCCCAGATGAAAGGGCGCGACAGGAACTGAAGCAGCATGATGTGCCGCCGCCGATGGATTGGACGCCCGGTATGGCGGAGCCGCAGGATGGGTTCAACTCCATGCACACCTTGGGTCGGGTGATTCATGAGCTGGGGGATCCAGCGGTTTCTGCCACTGACAAGGCGGTGAACCTCTGCTGGCTGTTTCACTGCTTGGGTGACACGCATCAGCCCTGCCATTGCGCGCAGCTGTTTGTGCCCAAGAAACTCGAAGACGGTGATCGCGGCGGAAATCGTATTTTGGTGCTGGGGATCAAGCGAGCCAATCCTGAACTCGATGCCGATGTGCTGCACTACTTTTGGGATAGCCTCTGGAATGGTGAAAAGAATGGGCTGAAGGAAATCGAAGAACGGATCTTTCCGCTCAAAGCCGATGCTGCTCTCTGGCAAAGGGCTGAGGCCGCCGCTCAAATCACTGACCCTCGAGTCTGGCTCAAGGAAGGCCATGCACTGGCGGCAAAGTATGTTTATTCACCCGCACTCCTTCAACGATTGGCTTCGGTTCAACCACGCAAAAATCCAGGACAAGGCAAACCCGAGGATGTGCTCATGCTATCGCTTTCCACACTCACCATGGATGCCTACATCCGAGATGCGCGTTTCATTTCTCGTCAGCAGATCGTCACCGCCGGGGTGAGATTGGCCGAGGTTCTGCGCCAGTGCATTGCTGCGAGCAAACGCTGAACCTCAGCAGTCTCAACGGGTTAAATCATCTCCACTTTCAGAGACTGGGTGTTGTTGATTTCTGCGCTGAGCTTCGGCAACTCCTTGGATTTGCTTGTCTCGGGTTCGCTGACACGCACGAGGTAGTCGCCAGTGGAAAAGACATGTGGCTGAAAGTCGGGCGAGGTCGGACGAATGGCATAAACCAGCGTGCCCGTGGCATCGAAGACTTCGATTAAAGGTTGGGCGATGCCTGTGATCTGGAGGCGCGGCAGTTGAGCCTGAGTTTTGCGTCCATACTGATCACGTTCCGTGGTGATGATGGGCCAAGTTGTGAATTGTTTGGACTCAGGGAGGCTGAAATCGATATCGAAGGGCCAGCATTCACAGGTGATGGTGCGCTGCTTTTTATTGAAAACAACTCGGCCAAAACCAGAGGCTTTGTCGGCGAGGTATTCCACGGTGGGCTTGCGGGGTTCGATCGCTCCATTTTGCACGGCGAGGACGGTCATGGGATGCCCAAAATGATCCGTGAAGTCACCGGTGAGTCCCTGGTCTGGCTGACGATCATGAACGTTGGCGTTGGGCTCCCACCAGCGTGGATACCCAACATTGACGGCAGGTCCTGCAAAAGCGACCCCCGCATCGCGGTGTTCATCAATGCCATAATGAACCACGGCGGGCAGATGCTGATCTCCAGCGATGTGAAAGGCGTGTGCCTTGCGAATCTCGCGCAAAGCGGCGTTGCGAGCACGTTGCGGCCAGCCATTCTGGTCATAGTCGATGCGCAGGACTTGGCGTTCAGCACCGTGCGTGGTGGCCATGCCTGTGAAGATGGTTTGTGAGATGACGGCCTTCATCTGCGCGCCCTTCCAATCACGAACCCATTCGCGGATGAATTGAAGCTGTTTGTCTCCCAAGAGATGTAAGCCTTCGATGTCGGAGAGCTTGGGATCGTAGTCGGGATTGATGACATGATCGGCGCGTTCATCAGTCGGCGGCACCTTGCCCTCCGGGGCAGATTTGAACTGGCGATCTGCTAAGATGGCAAAGCTGATGCCCCCATACGTCAGGGCGCCGTAGTAGTTGCTGATGCCTTGCTGGCTGGGCTGCGAATCGTAGGCGGTGGGGTGATGTGCCGTCTGAGTGCGATGGACCACATTGACCCACTGCGGCTGCATTTGATAACCGCCGGACTCTTGTGAGCGTGTCTGCGGGGCACCATTTTCACCCCAGAGATTGCCCTGATAAACATCGTGATCATCAGGCAGGGAGACACTGGGACGATCTCGAGTGAGATCACGCCAGGTCCAGCCATGGAAATACCATTTTCGCAGGTAATCAAGAATGGCGAGGTCCAGATTGTCGCGTTCGATCCCATAACCTGCAGTGCTCTCATAGAACTGATCTCCGACAAAAGCCATGAAGTCAGGATTCAAGCGCGTGACGCTGGCCACATAAGGGGCATTGGGAAAAGCGGTGTGAATGTTGCAGGAGATGTCTGCGATACTGAAGAGATCTTGATCCACAGGATCACGGCGGATGGTGCCTGGATAGCGAGTCGTCTGGCGTTTCTCGGCACGGCGTGATTCCAGTGTGTAGCGCAGTTCATAGGGGACATCCTGGTCACTGGGCCAGTCCTTGATTTCAAAGGTGGCGGTGCGTGCCTGCGGGTGGATCGCTGCGCTGGCCACGACTTCCCACTGACCTGCTTTGAGCAGCGCCAACTGAACTTCGGGCGTGTCTTGGTTTCCCAGCGGTGGCATCTGGGCGGTCATCTTCATCACCCCCTGGCTGAGGGTGTAATGATTGAACAAAATCGGTCCAAACGCATGTTCATCATGAGCATCGACCTTGCTGCCTTCGATGCTCCAGTCATTGAACCAAAAGCGCCCGTTGCCGGGACCGCTGTCTTCAGCAGATTGCTTTTTCTTGGCTCCTGTGCGCGGACCTTCGGGGCCGAAATTGCAGCCGAGGGCGAGATTACCAATCAACTGAGCTGGACGCACATCGTCGCGCACGATTTGGCCGAGTTGGGTGCCTCGGGTCGCATCCATGACGGTGAGAGTCAGGCTGTAGTTGCTGATTTTGGGTTTCACCGTGAGTTTTAACTCGACAATCTCGACCTGACTGAGATCCAGCCCTGGCGTGGCCTGCCGAGCATCGCCAAAAAAGAGCCCCCCTGCCGCAGTGAACCCGACATCCCAACCGCTGCTGAAGGCAAGGTTGTTTCGAAAATCGCGCCGCTCAGGATAGTCGCGCAGTGTGCCGAGGATGCCGATTTTAAAGCCGGCACTGCCCTTGCCATCGCCCGCCAGAGGTCCTCCGTTCACCCGTCCGATCTTCACAGTCATGCTCAGATCACCACGTCGGTCAGCCAGCTCACGGACCAGCACATGCACGTTGCGGTTGGGCTTGGCGGCCAGACATTCGATTCGGCCGTTTTTGACCTGCCAGTCCTGAAGGGGATTGGCCCAGAACGGGGCACCTAACCAGACACGATCCTGATCAAACTCCCAGCTGTGACGGAAACCGGGTATTTGGGGCGTTTCCTGGGCTTTTAGCTGTGGAGCCAACAGTGCAGTGGCAGAGAGCGTGGCAGAGTCGGCTAAAATTTGGCGGCGAGTGAGCTTGGGCATGGTCAGGAGGCTGAAAACTGATCGCCAGCCCCTGAGCTTTCATCTATTCACTTTACCACGGGCTGGCCAGAGAGGATCCAGGTATTCAGGCCACCTTTGAGCACGGACAGGTTTTTGAAACCCACCTCGTGCAGCTTAACGGCTGCGATGCGAGAGCGCAGGCCCAGGGCGCAGTAAATCAGGCAGGGTTTGCTGCGGTCGTTGGCCATCAACTGAGCTTCCGTGTTTTGCCAGCCCAGCACGTTGTGATTTTGAGCGCCCTCGATTTTGCCCTCGCGAGTCACCTCATCCTCCATGCGCACATCCAGGATGAGCCCGTCTGGGTGAGCGGTGATCCACTGGCGAGCCTCAGCGGGAGTCAGCTCAGACACCCCCGTAGGCAGTGCGATCTCGGGGGGCTCTGTTGGTCCTGGCGCAGGCGGCTCACGTCCGCAGGCGAGGAGGACAAAGGGAATCAAAAGCAGAATAAAGCGCATGGTCACACCATCCCGATGATGCCTCATTCTGCAATCAAGTCTCCCTCAGGAAATGCAATGCAACATTTTTGTCATTTGCAAAACGCCTTCATCCCGTCTCTCTAGATCGCCCGTGACGTCACGTCTCGGTTCCAACTTCCGACATGCCGCCCAGTTTCCCAGACGCTCCTCCTCCGACGAACAGCGCCCCAGGTGAGCCGCGTCCAGTGCCGGAGCGCTTCATAGTCTCCCGTGGCACCCTGCGTTGGGATCGTTTCATGAACTCGGCCATCGTCTTTGGTGGCATCGGTATCATCGTTGCTGTTTTTGGCATCTTTGCGTTCATCCTCTTGGAGATTGCCCCTTTGTTTCAAGGCGCTCGGGTGGAGGAAAAAATCCAAATCCCCCTGTCTGCGCCGAAGGGTTCCTTGGTCGGTCTGGATGAATGGTCTGAGTTGCCTTTTTACTTTGATGGCGGCCATGAGGTGGTTTTTCAGCCTGCCAAAGGAGGGCCTGCACAGCGTCTTCCGACGGGGCTGCCCATGGGAACTCAAATCACCGCGCAACGCCATGATCCACTCAAGGGTCGCATGATGATTGGCACCAGCGATGGCAGGGTGGGCTTCATTGGCATCAGCTACCAATCTCAGTATCAGGGCAAAGGTGCACCGATCATTCAGCCATCCGTCAAAGCCGACCCGCTGCTGCCTCTGCGTGAGGATCCCACTCCTGCGCCCGTGGTGGACATGGACTACGCCGATGCAGGGGATAAAAAGCTCTTCGCGGCCATTCAAGAGATCGATGGGCAACGCCGACTGAGCACGATGAGTCTGCGTCAAAAAAAGAGCCTGATGGGGAAGGGGAAGACAGAGATCGAGCGGCGTGATGACCTGACGGCCTTGCTCTCAGGCGTCAGCCCGAAGCGGGTGCTCGTGGCAGGCACGGCCGATAGCCTTTTGGTGACCACTGACGCGGGTGAGGTTCTGTATTTTTACCGGCAATCGTCCGAGTGGCAGTTGCGCCAAAAATTCCAACCCTTCGATGGCGGCCCTGTCTCAGGCGCGGATTTCCTTTTTGGACAGGTCAGTTTGGTCTGTTACGATCCGACAGGAAAGGTGCGCATCTTCAGCCTTTTTGTGCCAGAGGGCGGCTCGATGCGTCTCTTTGGTCTCACCAAGGAATTTCAGCCCATTCAAGGACCGATCACCTATTATCGCGCCAGTCAGCGGAATAAGTCCTTCCTGGTCGGCAATGCGAATGAATGCGCGCTCTGTTATGCGACCACAGCCAGTGTGCGTCGCAGTGTGAAATTGCCCTTTGAGGCCGTGTCTGTGGCCATGGATGCCAAGGCTGAGCATCTGGGCTTTCTCGATACGAAAGGCGCGCTGCATCTCTATGAAGTCAGCGATCCGCATCCTGAAGCCGGGCTTCGCGCCTTCTTTGGTCAGGTGTGGTATGAAGGCTTCGCCAAACCCAAGTATGAATGGCAGAGCACCAGTGGCACCGATGATTTCGAGCCTAAACTCTCTTTGGTTCCCCTGATCATTGGTTCCCTCAAAGGCACGCTCTACGCCATGCTCTTTGCCGTACCGATTGCGCTGCTCGCGGCGATTTACACCTCTCAGTTTCTGGCTCCCCAGATGAAAAGAATCGTGAAACCCGCTATGGAGATCATGGCCTCCTTGCCCTCGGTGGTTCTGGGGTTCTTGGCGGCCCTTTGGCTGGCTCCGCTGATTGAAAACAAGGTCCCCTCCATCTTGCTGGTGATTCTTTCCATCCCGATTTCGGCGAGTATTTTGGGCACGCTCTGGGGACGTTTGCCCATCCTTTACCGCAATCGCCTGCCCAAAGGAACTGAGTATCTTCTGATTGCTCCGGTGATGCTTCTTCTAGCCTTCTTGGGCTGGCAACTCGGACCCGTGATTGAGCGCGCTTTTTTCGTCGCCACCATGGCCGATGGCTCACAAGTCGCTGATTTTCGCCTCTGGTGGCCGCAGTTCACGGGCATGCCCTATGATCAACGCAATTGCATGGTCGTGGGATTCATGATGGGTTTCGCCGTGATTCCTGTCGTGTTCACCATCGCTGAAGATGCTCTTTCGAACGTGCCTCCCGCGCTGACTTCCGCCTCGGAAGCCCTGGGTGCTTCACGGTGGCAAGTCGTGCGCACGGTTGTTTTGCCGATTGCCTCCGCCGGGATTTTCTCGGCCCTGATGATTGGCTTTGGGCGGGCGGTGGGAGAGACCATGATCGTGGTCATGGCCACTGGAAACACCCCCGTCATGGACGAAGCCGGACGGCTCATTTTTGGCGATCTCGGTCTGGGGAATGGCAACTTCCCCTTGGCCGATCACTGGAACCTGTTCAATGGCATGCGAACCTTGTCTGCCAACATCGCGGTGGAATTGCCCGAGGCTGCACAGGGCTCCACGCATTACCGCACACTCTTCCTGGGGGCTCTGGTCCTCTTTGCCATGACCTTTGTGCTGAACACTCTGGCTGAAGTCCTCCGCCAGAAGCTGCGTGACAAATTCAAGATCGTCTGATGTCTGACGCCTCCTCTCCAAAACCGACTCGCACTCCGGGCGAGGTGAAAGTGTGGCTGACGGCCGCAGGTCTCACTGTGGGTCTCCTCATGATCAGTGGCCTCTTGCTGCTCATCGCTTTCAATGGTCTCTCGGTCTTCTGGCCAGATCGTGTCAGCCTTTTCTCCCTGAAAGAGGGGGATAAGCAGGTGCAAATCGCAGGCAGTCTCGTGAAAACGCAGCAGCGCCGGAAAGCCGATGGCAGCTTCACCACCGAACTCCAAATTTTCACGGGCAACAAAGACGCCTACAACCTCGCTTTTCGATACTTGGATGTCTCTTCGATCCAGGAAGAAACACAGCCCAAAGGCCTCTATGTGGCCGAGCGTATGGAGTATGGAGATGCGCTCTTTACCCCCGTTTCGCTTCAACTCGGGGATGGTCGTAAAATCGCAGGCAATGACCCAGCTTTCATGGCGGAGTTTGATCGCTTGATCGAGGCTGGCAATGATCGCCGTGCCGAAATTCTTCAAATCGAGAAAAAAGAAATCGGAGACATCAGTGCCCGCATCAAACAACTCGAAATCCGTGCGCGCACCCAAGATGTGAAAGCCGAACTCGCGACTGAACAGGCGCATTATCAGACCCTGGCCACGGCGGCCCAAAAGCTCCGCACGGCACAGACGGCGGATAAACTCACCTACCGCCTCGCGACAGGCGAAGAGCGCACGCAAAACGTCGGTGACATCCTGCATTATTACCTGCCGAATGACATCAGTTTCATCGGCCAGTTCGGCGTCTTCCTTCACTCGATCTGGGAGTTTCTCATGGCTGAACCGCGCGAGGCCAATACCGAAGGCGGTATCTTCCCAGCCATCTTTGGCACCTTTGTCATGACGGTTCTCATGGCCGTCATGGTCACTCCCTTTGGCATCATCGCCGCCATCTACTTGCGCGAATATGCCCGTCAGGGAATCATGGTGCAGATCGTCCGCATCTGTGTGAATAATCTCGCCGGTGTTCCCTCCATTGTCTTTGGTGTCTTTGGTCTCGGATTCTTCGTTTATGGCGTCGGGGGATTCATTGATGGTGGTGTGCAGCACCCGATTCCACCCGTTTGGTGGTTTGCTGCAGCTCTGGGGGCGCTTGGCTGTGTTTCTGGGGGTGTTTATCTTTCCACTCACAATCGCACCGCGATCCCAACGCAACAAAAACGCCAAAAGTTCCTGCACAAAGTCGAGGGCACTCTGTGGATCCTGAGTGTCTTCCTGGTGGTGCTGACCATTGCCCGTTGCCCTTGGTTTCATGGCTTTTTCAGCGATAGCCTACCGACCCCGACCTTTGGCACGGGTGGCATTCTCTGGGCCTCGCTGACCCTCGCTCTCATGACCCTGCCCGTGGTCATCGTTGCTACGGAAGAGGCGCTCGTTGCGGTGCCTCGCGGGGTTCGTGAAGCCGCTCTCGCCTGCGGTGCCTCCAAGTGGCAGACCATTCAGCGCATCGTGCTTCCCAGTGCCCTGCCAGGCGTCATGACCGGCGTTATTTTGGCCATGGCTCGTGGGGCAGGGGAGGTAGCCCCGCTCATGATCACCGGCGTGGTCAAGCTGGCCCCGTCACTGCCCTTGGATCTCTCCTGGCCCTTCATTCATGCCGAACGCAAGTTCATGCACCTCGGTTTCCACATCTACGATCTCGGCTTTCAATCACCCGACTCAGAAGGTGCCAAACCGATGGTTTTCGCCACCACCCTGCTGCTTATCCTCTTGGTGGTGGCTCTGAATTTGGCTGCCATTCAAATCCGCACTCGACTTCGCAAGCGATACATGGCCAGCGCGTTTTAAGCTAACCAAAAGCTTGGAATCAAACCCGCCTACAATTCGGAAGATGGAGCGTGGTGATGACGGTGAGATCTGACTGAGCGGTGCAATGGATGTCGCCACCCAGTATCGCAACTAACTTTTCTGTCGCGAGAAGCTCGGCATCTTTGACCCTGAGGGTATTGCCCGAGTCCGCGTGAAGCGTGATGCATAAGCCTTGAATCTCAGGAACACAGGTGACTTTCAGACTCAAGCAACCCGGACTCGACAGGCTTCCAAGTACAGCCAGTAAAAGCTCTGCGATCAGCTGCCGAAAGTATCGAGGATCTGTTCGGATGGAGATTTCTTTGGCCACTTCCAATGTCATTTTAACGCCGCGATGAACTGCGTATTCCTGAACCAAGTTAAAGCCATGACGGCAAAGCTTTTCCAGACAGCAGTCTTTTTCTGCCAAGACATGATGGCCTAGAGCCGTCTGATTGAGATCCAGGACATCCGTAATCACCTCCATCAATCGTTCAACACTCGTCGTTGCAGAGCTCAAGGATTGTTTTTGAAGCTCAGACATTGGGCCAAACACCCCATGTTGGAGAGCCTCAATCTGAGCTAAAATGTTCGTAACTGGCGAGCGGAGTTCATGGCCGATGTGTGCAAGCCAATCCTGGCGGCCAGAATTGAACATGCCATCTCCGGGTGAGATTGTGCTATTATCATCAGCCCTGATTGTTGCTTTCATGATGTCTTGTAAGGTTGTTCATTTTGGATGAGTAGCGAGAAGACGTGCTTTGTGCTCTGATTGCCTCCGTTCGAGTGCAAAGTATAGTTTTTCCAATGATCAAAACACAGTCGGAACCTCAGCCTGAGGGCGAACGTAAGATTATTCTTCTCTTGGAGGACCATGAGCCCTATCGTCAGTTAGTTATCATGGCTTTGAAATTTCATCTCAAGGGTGAAGTGGATATTGTGGAGGCTGCAGGCATCCAAGAGGCGAACTCAGTCCTGCAAAGGCTGAGGTTGAATCTAGTGGTGGCCGATGTGATGCTGATGGATGGCACCATCTCCGAGTTACTGAAAGATGCGCAGTTCGACAACGGACTTAAGGTGATATTGTTCAGCAATCACAGCCAAGAAACGATGCGAGCAATGTGCCATTCAAAACAAGTGATTGATTGTATCAGTAAGGAGGAAGGTCTCGTTGCGCTTGCTTTAAAGATTCGCCATGCTCTAAAATAAAGATTCTCAAAAATAAATTCAATCATTCGTCCAGCACTCCTTATTCAATAAACATTGAGGCGATGGGCGTCCTCTTATGGTCTGCGATGCGAAGTCTGCATTTCATCCAAGAAAAACCATTCATAATTCATGTCTGCACAGTCTTCCTCACCGCTTGACTCAAGTGTCTTGTCGGAAGCAACACCTTTGAAAACCGCTGTTACAGACGCTACATTGGCGGAAACTTTGATCGCTCAAAGCGATGCGCGGGGGCTGGCGCTTTCACAAAGACTGCACAAGCAGGTGGGTGGCAATTTGGTGGCCTGCATTGCTCTCAGTGAGATGATCCGGCAGGAACTGTCGAACAGTCAGGACCACAGCAGTATTGGCCGCTTAGCAGGGCAGTTGGAGGCCACACTCAGAGGGTCCATCCAAGATGTGCGGGAAATTTGTGAACAGCAGTATCCGCCTATTTTAAAGGCTTTTGGCCTCAACGCAGCACTTCAGGATTTGGTGGACCGCCTCGCCACCCATTTTTCGGGCGCGGTGGTGCTAAAATCTGAAAGCGATGATTTTCCAATGCCAGCGCTTCAATTGCTCAATCTGTATCGCCTTTTTGAGGAGTTGCTGAAACATTGCATGGATGACCCCCATGCAGAGATGATCGAAATCCTTCTCTGTTGTGAAGGCCGTCATGTTCGACTGCAAGTCGCCTATGAGGGTGATCTTGCCCATTGGGATGAGAATCATCCTCAGCCACGTCTTAAAATCATTCAGCGTCGCTGTCGCCTTCTCGGCAGCCATTTCGAAGCCGTGTGTAGCAAGTCCCCCAGCCGTGATTTGCGACTTAGCTGTGCATTCGATTCATTGGCTGATCTTCCATTGATTGTTAGCGGGACCAAGTAGCCCCTCCGATATGCTTCCACATTCGACAACAACACCTCTCAGTATCCTTGTAGTTGATGACCATGCTCTCGTGCGAGAGGCCTTCACCGCCATGCTCAGAGGAGAGTTTCCTGGAGCCTTGGTGGATTCGGCAGCTTCTTGTGCTGAGGCCATGGCTGCGGTGCGTCAGCAGACTTATGAAGTCGTTCTCGTGGATATTGAACTGGGAGATCGGTCAGGCCTCGAATTAACCATGGAGTTGCGCACTCTTCAGACGCCACCTGCAATCATTGCTGTGTCCATGCACCAGGAGGAGACTTTCGTGAAGCGCACGCTTCAATTGGGAGCCTGTGCTTATGTAACCAAAGAGGCACCGCCACAGGAGTTGTTTAATGCGATCAAAGAAGCGCGCAGTGGACGGCGATATCTCTCGCGGCAACTGGCAGAGCGCATTTCCCAAGGTCAGGCTTCGGATAAGAGTGTATCTGTGGCGTTGCACAACAAATTATCCAATCGCGAGTTGGAAGTTCTCATTCAGCTGGCGAAGGGCAAAAGCTTGCAGCAGATGGCACAAGATCTTTCTTTGAGTGCCAAGACCGTCGCTGTGCACAAACACAATCTCAGTCGCAAAACCGGTCTTCACAGCACTTTGGAGATTTTCAAACACTGCAAGGCGCATGGTCTCGTGTGATAGGTGAGGACTAGGCCCCAATGTTATAAGCAGCCATCCACAGAGGTGGTTGTGCGCGTGGCTAACAGCCTACGCATGCCAAAATCATCTGAAAGACATTGAGCGGGGAGTTGTTGGCAAAGCGACCGGCCTTCTCTGTCATCGCATTCAGGTTCTCCGAGCAACAGAAAACTATGCAGATGAAATGAATATTCATTTAGAGGCGGACATGATTCCGAAGTCCATAATTAACACGGCTACAACAACAGCCATAACAAACAGACCAAACCAAACCGAAATACACTCATGAAAATCCAGATCAAATCACTATTCGCTGCCATCGCCTGCGTCGGTCTCCTCGTTCAATCCGGCTTTTCGGCCAACTCGGACACGCAGACCGTGACCTACGAAGTTCAGGCCATCAACGAGTTCGCTGTCAGCGGTAGCCCTGGAGCGTTGACCATTTCCACCGCTACTGCAGGTGCGGCTCCTGATGCTGTCACTGATGCTACCACCACCTACGCCATCACCACCAATGAAACCAACCGCAAAATCACCGGCGCGATCAATACCGCGATGCCTAGCGGTGTGACACTTTCCGTCACCCTGGCCACCCCAGCTGGCGGAACTAGCGCTGGCAAAAAATCGCTGAGCACATCAGCCACGGATCTTGTCACGGGTATTTCGACTCTCAACGAGTCTGGAAAAGTGATCACCTATGAACTGGCCGCTACCTCTGCTGCTGGAGTGGTCGCCTCTGCAAGCAAGACCGTGACGCTGACCGTCACCGCTGGCTCATAAACAACCTGCGATCAAGTGCCATGGGGAGATGGCCTTCATGCCATCTCCCCTTTTCAAACATCGTGCATGAAACTCATCCTTTTCCTGATTCTGGCACTGGCTGGAGTGCATGCCCGATCCGGGCTTGCCGCGGACATCACGGTCACAGGTGGTTGGCTGGAAACTCTCAATGCCACGACCCTGACTGCTGGGGCTGGCAGTGATCTCGTCAGCCAGATCGAGAGCGCTTCAGGAATCTCTGTTTTGACCATCATCAACGCCCCAGGCAACTGGACGCTGCGTGCGCGCAAAAGCGGTTCGGGCGGCCACCCGGATGTCACCATCCATGTCCGGCGCAGTTCGTCAGGCAGTGGCAGCGGCGGCATCTCAGGCGGGACCAGTTTTATGGCGCTTACCGGTAGCGATGTCGAGATTTTCTCAGGGACGGACGATCGGGAAAATATTTCCCTTCAGTTCAAGCTCAGCGGCCTCTCCAAAGACATCCCTCCCGCAACCTACTTTTCTTCCATCATTTTCACCGTTCAATAACATGTCACGCATCTTCTCTTCGCTTCTCGCTCTGCTCATGTTGGGGGGCTATTCACAGGCAGGCCTGATTGTCATTGGCGATCTTGCCCGAACCACTCGCCTACAGCCCGGCGATCCCTTTGAAGGCGTCATTTTTGTCAGAAACACCGGCGCGGCTCCTGTGGATGCCACGGTTTCCCAAACCGACTATTCATTTCGTTTTGATGGCAGCAATGATTACGGTGAGCCGGGCAAGCTGCCCCGGTCCAATGCGAGCTGGATCACGCTCACTCCGTCACGCCTGAAACTCGGCGCGGGTGAGACCGTGCCAGTTCGCTACAAAGGCACAGTTCCCTCCAATCCCAAACTCAAAGGCACTTACTGGAGCATGATCATGGTGGAGCCGAATGGCACACCACCTATCACACCCGATGGGAAGGCTGAGCAAATTGCCGTCGGCTTGCAAACCACCATTCGTTTCGCCATTCAAATCGTCACCGAAATCGGGCAAGGCGGAACGAGAAGCCTTCAAATTTTGAACAAGAGCCTTGTTAAAAGTGAAGGCAGCCGGGTGTTTGAACTGGACGTCGGCAATGACGGAGAGTGCCTACTCATTCCATCTGTCGTCATCGAACTTTTCGATCAGACGGGTGCATCTGCTGGCCGCTTTGACGCGGGTCGAACCCGCATTTATCCAGGCTGCTCGGTGCGAGCCCGGGCGGACATGACCCAAGTGCCGCCAGGCCAATACGCCGCCATGGTGCTTCTGGACAGCGGTGATGCCCAGGTGATGGGCGCGCAATACGAATTGGAAATCAAGTCTGAAAAGAACTCCACGGAGCAGAAGCTCTTAGCCAAATAAGAAAATGAGTAGAGCTGCTCTAGCTGCCGTGCTTTGGCTAACCACCTTTGCTACAGCTTACACTCAAACGTCCCATGTTGAGGTCAGATCGCCCTCAACCAAGCTCGTGAGTGCCACACCGGGCAGCATTGTCACCCTCAGTGTGGTGGTAGGCAATCGCAGCGGTGAGACCGACGAGTTCGCGGACCAACTCAGTCTGCCTCCAGGCTGCGAGAGGGTGGCTCCACCTGAACTGCCCTTCCGTGTGGCAGGCGGCGGCCAGCTGGTCCGAGTGCTGGCTGTGCTGGTCCCCGCCAACATGCGGGCCGGGCGGCACTCCTTGCGCTATTCGGTGCAGAGCCGGCGTGATCCGGCTTCCATGGGGTTGGTGGATTTTGAGATACAGGTTTCGTCGGTGGATGATCTGGAAATGGTCATCGACCCGCAGTCGGGGCCTATTCTGGCGGGCGACTCATACCCGATTCGGCTACGAGTGAGCAATCATGGAAACAGTCTTGTTTCTGCTGAACTTACCCAGCGCAGTTCGCTAGGTTTCGCGGTTAGCCTGGAAACACCCGGGTTTAAATTGGAAGCGGGAGCCAGTCGCGAGATTCTCTGTCAGGTCCGAACCGACAAACTTTTCGACCGTCATGCCAGTCATGTGGTCAGTTTTGATCTCACTGCGACATCGACCACAGGAAAGCCCCTTTCAGCCAGTCAGGCCTCCGCTGTGGAGATCATCCCACGCGTCAGCGGCAAAGTAGATCCCTATCACCAGTTTCCCATGCAACACCGTCTGATCGGGATTGCGGCCACCGGGCAGGAGGCGATGGTGCAGGTGGAGTTATCTGGGAATGGCACGCTCGACGAGGCGGGCGAGCACCGCATCGACTTCCTACTTCGTGGTCCTGACACACAACAATCCATCGTCTTTGGAGAACGCGATGAGTATGGGATCAGCTATCACGGCGCCCATTGGGATGTGGACCTGGGAGACCGCATTTACGCACTGTCTCCTCTGACGGAATGGCGCAGTCTAGGCCGCGGAGTCGGTGTCGCTTGGCGGGGGGAGAAGCTGTCCGCTGGAGGGTTCTGGATGACCACTCGCTTTCGTCAGCAAAACTCTCAGGAACTGGCGACCTTCGTCCAATATGACTTCAGCAAGCAGTTGAGTCTGCGCGGCAATTTTTTGCGCAAAACAGGCGACAGCAACCGGTTCATGCCTGCGCTGCCACAGAACCTCCACACTCTGGAGATCCATTATCATCCTGGCGAGTGGCTCAACCTCAAGCTGGAGAGCGGATTCAGCCGCAGCGACGGCGGCACCACTGACTACGCCTACCGTGTGGATGCGCGGGGGGAGCTGCCGGGAGAACTCCACTACTCATTGGAGCATACCCATGCCGGTCCAGATTTTGGCGGCTATTTTAACGACACAGACACCCTCTACGCCTCCGTCAACCGCAGTGTCACAAAGGAGCTGAAGGTGCATGCGAGCTACAACCGCTTTGCCGGAAATCTTGCCCTCAATGACGTTCGCAGCGCTGTAGTGACTCGAGAGAACTCTTGGAACATCGGTGCAGATTACAATCTGGCAGCACACACCACACTCTCACTCCAATGGCAGCACAACCAACGCCAAGACATCCTAGCGCCTGCTGCCTTCGACTTCGTGGAGGACTCCGTGCGCTTCGGCATCGGGCACCGGTTCAGTGACAAGCTGCATGTCCAGCAGTTGCTTGATCTTGGATTGATGGATAATGCACTGACAGGCGAAGAAGGCAGTTTTCTGCGCTCTGCCACCACCCTTAATTGGCGCCCAACAAGCAGCCAAACGTATTCCTTGTTTGGTGGCTACGGTCCTAGCGCCTTCACTGCTTCCACAGCAAATGCGCTCAACTTGGGCGTGACGGCACGCTGGCAAATCAATGAGCATCTGATCGCCAATGTTAGTTATGCCATCAACCAATATGACGGTCTGGCCGGAAGGGAACAAAATCAGTTTTTTGCCTCGTTGCGTCACGTTTTCAAAAACAAAAGTTCCCTGTCCCTCATTGGCCGTCTCACCCGCTCTAGCACGCGCACCGCTAATTCAAGCCGACAAGACGAGGCTGCGGTGATGGTCACTTTCACGACTCCGTTTTCCATGCCTGTCAGTCGTAAACGTAGCATCGGCGTGCTTCAGGGCCGTGTCATCAACACCAGCCAGAAAACCGAGGCTGGTGTCGCACGGGTGGTTTTGCAGGCAGGAGACCGGTTTGCGGTCACCGATGAAGCCGGAAACTTTGAGTTCCCAGGTCTGAAACCCGGGGAGCATGTGCTCAAAATCCAGGTTGATTCGCTGGGTCCAAATGTGGCCTTGAGTCAGCCTCTACCTGAAAAAGTTCATGTGCGCGCGGCAGATGTCACCTGGCTGGAGATCGCTGTCGCACCTGCCTGCTCCTTGGAGGTCTCCGCCCGAAAATATCAGTTCGCTGAGGGCCACGCGCTGAACACCTCCGGAGAAGTTTCTGAAGCCGGAGCCCAAGAAGCAGTGACGCTTGAAATCACCAATGGTTCCGAGACTTGGCGCGCCCAGACAGACCGCACAGGTTTTGCCCGCTTTGATCGTTTGCCTGCAGGCGCCTGGACCTTGCGGGCCGTTTGCCAGCATCTCCCTCCGCTGCATGTGCTAGAAGGGGCCGTTCAGACGATGCAGATGAAGCCCGGCCAGAGCCAAACCGCCAGGATCCGCATCATACCTCAGCGACGCACTTTTCGATTGCTTGACGGTGGTAGCGTTCGCTGAAGCAGAACCCTCTACCCCACCTCATTTTTACCCCCACCTACTGCCTTGAAAACGAACCCCATGGATCGGGACCGGCCAGTTTTCAGCCTGGTCGAGCTCATCGTCGTGATCGCTGTGATGGGCATCTTTACAGCCATTGCCCTTCCACACGATGTACACTTGAGAGATGGGGCGAGCCTAGTGGAGAATCGCCACAATGCACAAAACATCGTCACGACCTCCCCAGCAGGCTCAGCGGCGGAAGTGCTCTGGCGGGCTGGGGATGTCGCGACCAAAGCAACCCCTCTGACCACGGGTTACCAACCCCTAGCGGGTGCTTTTTCTGCTGCGAAGTTTCAATCCACCGTCACTGCTGGCCTGGCGGTCACGCCCTATTTATCCACCAGTGTCCCCATGAATAGGGATCCCTAAGTGGCATTATAGATAATAGATAACATAAACCCAATTTTGCTATTGTGCCCGCCAGCGAATTTGCAGGATGATGGCTGAGTGTTTGTTCGTTCAACCCAGCATTGCTACCCAGATGCGCCGACTGCTCTTTCTGGCTGTATCATTATGAACGCATTTGTTGAGCTCCTCGGTGTGATTTGGAAGGAAATATCCTTGCCGGGAGGAGCGAGATGAACCGCTTCTTCGGAACGAAGAAATCTCTGCTGCTGGCCTTGGTCCCACCGCTGGTGGCATTAAGCCTCCAATGGACGTTTTGGTCTTCACTGAAGCCACAGGTGTTTGTGTTGTTTTATCCGGCGGTCATAGCCAGCGCGTGGATTGGCGGCCTTCAGGGTGGTGTTGCGGGGACGGCTATGGCTGCCACACTGATCTGGTTCTTTTTTGTGCCACGGCAGTTGTCCTTCATGATCGAAGAACCGCGCATGATGTTAGGTCTGGGTGTGTTCAGCGGGTTGGGTGTGATTTTTGCCCTGTTGATTGGAAGGCTGAGATTGGTCAACCAAAGGCTTGAGGAGCGAGAGGCAGAAAGGGCTCTGGAACTTGAGGCCTCACATAAATCCACCGAGTACAGCGAAGCTCGGATGGCGGGTATTGTTGGCTCCGCGATGGATGCGATCATCAGCGTGAACAGTGAGCAGATCATCATCCTTTTCAACGCTGCGGCGGAGGCCATGTTCCGCTGCCCGGCTACAGAAGCGTTGGGACAGCCACTGGATCGCTTCATCCCACAGCGCTACCGGGAGGCACACCAAAAGCATGTGAAAGGCTTTGGACAGACCAGCCACACCACACGCTCCATGCGCTCGCTAGGAACGCTGAGCGGTGTGCGGGTGAATGGTGACGAATTCCCGATCGAAGCCTCCATTTCCCAAGTCGAAGTGGCTGGGCAGAAGGTTTACACGGTCATTCTTCGCGACATCACTTTGCGAAAGAAAGACGCTGAGGCGACCGCGTTGCTGGCGGCCATCGTGGAATCTTCCACTGATGCCATCGTCGGCAAAGATTTGAACAGCATCGTGACCAGTTGGAATGCGGGCGCGGAGGACATGTTTGGGTATTCCGTGAGCGAGATGGTGGGATGCTCCATCACGCAAATCATCCCCAAAGACCGGCAGGATGAGGAAGTCATGATCATGGACCGGATCAAGCGGGGTGAACGTGTGGAGCACTTCGAGACCATGCGACTCGTCAAAAGCGGCGGGCTGGTGGCGGTCTCGGTCACCGTGTCGCCGATCAAAGATGCCCATGGAAAAGTCATCGGCGCTTCCAAAGTGGCGCGCAATATCACGGAGCGCCAGCGCGCGGAGAAAGAGCTGCGAATCAAGCAGGAGCACTCGCAATCCCTGCTGCGACTGGCGCGCAGTATGGAACAGGCGGAAAGTCTCCCGGATATCTTGCGAGCGGCGGGGGAGGAGTTGGAGGCCACTCTCGGGTTTCACAACGTTTGGTTCTATCTCTTCTCTGATGACCGGCGCTCAATGCGGTTGGTTTTGGCAAACCTCCAGAATAAGGGGGCACCTCAAAATGATGCGGGTGAGATGCTCTTGATTGAGGGTGATTCAATGCTGGAGGAAATCGCCGCTGCCGAAGACATTGTGGTAGTGAATGACGCGCGCACGGATCCCAGAACGAACAAACAGATCGTGGCGAAGATGGGCAGTCGCACCATCGTGAACATGCCGGTCACCATGTCGGGCAGGAAACTGGGCTCCATCGGGGCAGGGACTTTTGGTGAGGAGGGGGTGCGGGTGCTGAGCCCTGCGGAGCGTGAGTTTTTCTCCGCGCTGGCCAGTCATGTGGCAGTGGTGCTGGACCGCACTGAGGAAATGTTCAGACGCAGGCAGGCTGAGAAGGCCTTACGGGAGAAGGAGGCGCTGCTCCATGCCGCGGACCGCCGACTCGCAGAGATTGTTCAGGGCATGAACGAGGCGTGCTTCGCTTTGGATTCCGGATGGCGTTTTGTCTTTGTAAACGATCGGAGCGAGACACTCTTGCGGCATCGGCGGGAGCAGATGCTTGGCCACTCGATCTGGGCGGTTTTTGACAAGCTTGAGGGCACTCCCATGGAGGCTCACTACCGCCGGGCCATGGCCGAGCGAGTCCCGGTAGCTTTTGAAGCCTTCTCACCCATCGCCGAGCGGTGGCTTGACATCCGTCTCTTCCCCTCGGGTGATGGTCTGGCGGCTTTCCTGTTGGACATCCATGAGCGCAAGCGGGCCGAGCAAGAGATCACGCAGTTAAATGCCGAACTCGAGCAACGCGTGATCGAGCGCACCGCCCAACTTGAAGCGGCAAACAGCGAACTGAGTCACAGCCGCGCCGAACTCAAAAGCATCTTTGAATCACTGCCTGGACTTTATCTGGTGCTCACGCCCGATCTCCAGATCATTTCAGCCAGTGATGCCTACCTGAAGGCCACCATGACCACGCGCGAAGGCATTCTCGGGCGCGGTCTGTTTGAGGTGTTTCCAGATAATCCACACGAGCAAGGAGCTACGGGGGAATCCAACCTGCGGGCGTCCCTCCGCCGCGTCCTGGAACAAGCCCAATCTGACATTATGGCGATTCAAAAATACGATGTGCGGCGGCCTGACGGTGTGTTCGAGGAACATTATTGGAGCCCGATCAACTCTCCCGTGCTCGGGGCAGACCACAGGGTCAAATACATCATCCACCGTGTGGAGGAGGTGACCGAGTTCGTGCGACACAAGCAATTGTCCACCCAAGATGATGCCGCTTTGAGCGCCCGTCTGCAGCAGATGGAGGCAGAAGTCTTCCAAAGCTCCCAAAAAATGCAGGCGGCCAACAAATTGCTGGAGGCGGCTAACAAAGAGTTGGAATCTTTCTCTTACTCCGTCTCCCACGACCTGCGTGCGCCGCTGCGCGCCATGGACGGCTTCTCCCGCGCCCTCTTGGAGGACTACGGCCCACAAATGCCTGAAGACGGGCAGCGCTACCTGAATGTCATCCGCAGCAACAGCCAGAAGATGGGGGCGTTGATCGACGATCTGCTGACATTCTCACGGCTCAGTCGCTCTCCGATGAGTAAGCAACGGATCAACACTGCTGCACTCGCGAAAGCAGCGTTGGATGAGCTTTCCGCACAGCGTGAATGCCGTCAGATCGATCTGCGCATCGATCCACTTCCCGAATGTGAGGGCGATCCCGCTCTGCTGAAGCAAGTCTGGATCAACCTGCTCTCCAATGCCTGCAAATACAGCCGCAAACGTGAGGTCGCAGTCATTGAAATCGGATGCCGTATGGAAGACAGCTCGCATGTGTTTTTCGTGCGTGACAATGGTGCCGGATTCGACATGCGCTACGCCCACAAGCTCTTCGGCGTCTTCCAGCGGCTGCACAGGGCTGAAGACTATGAGGGCACTGGCGTCGGCCTTGCCATTGTGCAGCGAGTCATTCATCGTCACGGTGGCCGCGTGTGGGCTGAGTCCGTTTTGGACCAGGGGACCACCTTTTATTTTACCCTTGAAGAACAACCAGCCTCATGAATGCTTCAACCATCATCGAAATCCTTCTCGTCGAGGACAGCCTGGAAGATCTCGAACTGACCTGCCGGGCGCTGAAAAAAGCCAAGCTCGGCAATCACCTTCAGATCGCCCGGGACGGCGCCGAGGCGCTGGAGTTTATCTTTTGCGAAGGACCGCACGCAGGACGTAAGATCGAGGACACGCCCAAGCTGATCCTGCTCGACCTCAAACTGCCCAAGGTGGATGGGCTGGAGGTGCTCCAGCGCATCAAGAGCGACCCACGCACCAAGCTCATCCCCATTGTTGTGCTCACTTCTTCCAAGGAGCAGACGGATGTGGTGAAAAGCTACGCCCTGGGAGTGAACAGCTACATTGTCAAACCGGTGAACTTCGAAAGCTTTTCCACCGCCGTCCAGGAA
>JAIXVB010000288.1 GCA_027483245.1 Verrucomicrobiaceae bacterium
ACCAATCCTCATCAAACGGCCGTCGTTTGGGCAGCCTCAGCGACCAATCCTCATCAAACGGCCGTCGTTTGGGCAGCCTCAGCGACCAATCCTCATCAAACGGCCGTCGTTTGGGCAGCCTCAGCGACCAATCCCCATCAAACGGCCGTCATTTGGGCACCATTACCAATTCATCCTCATCGAACGGCCGCCGTTTGGGCACCATTACCCATTCATCCTCATCGAACGGCCGCCGTTTGGGCACCATTACCCATTCATCCTCATCAAACGGCCGCCGTTTGGGCAGGATTTCCACAGCCGCTCGGCGCTGGCAGCGGCTTGACCGGAGGGCTGAGGACATTGGATCAACCCTTTCCTTTTTGTTCCCCGAATCTGCGGCCTCTGCGAAATCTGTGGATGGCTGCTGGATGGGGTGCCTTCACTCTCGGCGGACGGGAGAGCTTTCACTGCGGGAGATTCGAGTTCGAGTTCGAGGACGAGGCAGTGCCCGAGAGCGCTTTGACCTTTTTTCCGGGAGGAGGAGTCAGAGTAGGAGGAAGAGAAAGATTATGCACTCCACCACTCCATCACTCCGGCCCTTGCCCCCTGCCCCAGCCTACTGACGATAAATCACCACCACACTGCTCGTGGGGCTCGAAGGCGGGGAATCGTGACCGAAACCAACGGTCTGGAGTTGGGCGGCTTCGATGCCGTTTTCGATGAGGTGTTGGCGCACGGCTTGGGCGCGGCGCTCGGACAGGGAGCGAGCGAAGTCTTCGGGCAATTCGGGAGGGGCGTATCCGGCGATGAGGTAACGCGGTTTGCCTTCTTTCCAGGCTTCCGCGACACCGAGCAGGGTTTTTTGATGCGCTCCGGTGAGGGCGTAACGTGTGCCGGTGAATTCGAGGGCCGGACAGACGGGTTTTAAGGCACCGTTGAGAGGACTGGTGAAGCCGTCGCGGGGTCCGAGGGCGAAGACGACGTCAGCATCTTCCTGCGGCAGGGTGCTGCAGGCGCTGAGGGCCACGAGGGCGGCGAGAGAGAGGCTTTTCAGGAAGGTCATCATCGCATCCAACGAGGTTCAGAGATGGTGCTGTAGCCGCCGAGGATGGCGTTGCGCAGGCCGGTATGGAGGTCATGCACATACAGAGCACCGTGCTGGGTGTAGCAGAGGTAACGGCCATTGGGGCTCCAGGAGGGATGCTGCGCGCCGCCGGTCTGAACGACGCTGCTTTTGCCTGAAGGATAGTCTTTCACCACAATGGCGGCGCCATCGCTCTGACGGGCGACAAAGGCGACTTGTTTGCCATCGGGCGAGAACTCGGGATCGGTGCAGAAGGAGTAACCGGTGCGCCAGAGGTAGAGGCGGGCTTCGGCGTTGTTGGTGGCGGGCACCTCAGCGATGTAAAGGCGGGGGCCCTGACCGCGGTCATCGGCAAAGATGATCTGCTTGCCATCTGGATGCCAACTGGGGCTGCTGGGCGCGCCGACGGTGTCGCTGATGCAGGCGGCGGTGTTGCTGGCGAGGTCGGTGACGAAGATTTCGGGATTGCCGATGAAGCTCATGACGAGAGCAAGGCGCTGGCCATCGGGCGCAAAGGCGGCACCGAAGCTGCTGCCAGGGGTGTCGGTCACGGTGCGCTCCCAGCCGAGACCGAGATCCAGGACCTGCACGACCGGGAATCCAGACCGATAACTGGTGTAGGCAATGGCGCTGCCATCGGGCGAGAGGGTGGGCGAGACGGCACCGTGGGTGTGATGGGTCACCTGCTGGACATCGCGACCATGGGAATCGCAGACATAGACTTGTTTGGTCCCGGATTTGTTGCTGACGAAGACGATGCGACTGGTGGCCTGCCCTGGTTTGCCCGTGGCGGAGAAAATGATGTCATCAGACAGGGCGCGCAGGTTTTCATCGAGGCCCGGTGCGGCGTAGGTGCGCTCAAAGAGGACCTTGCCATCGGCGCGTTCCAGTTTGGCCATGACGCGACCGCCCGTGGAGGAGCCGGTGACGAGGAAATCGGCCCCGCTGTCGGTGAGCGTGAACTCGCGGGAGTCGGTCAGCTCGGCGAGCAGACTGCGGCGAGCGCTGGTGCCGGTGCCGCCAGTGAAGTCACCGACGCGGACGCTTTTGGAGGGCAGCTTGACGGGCTCTTTCGAAGAGGACTGGGGCAGTTTTGGCAGGCGCAGCCAAGCGGGCAGATCCAGCGCCTGTGCGACTGGCTGAGTGAGCCAGACGGTGAAGACGATGAGAAGGAGGCGCGTGCAGGTCATTTACTCGATGTGGAAGTTGATCTCCACAGTGTAGCGGTCTTTTGGGAAACTAGAAGGAAGAGGCGTGGAAATCTTCTTCACGTTCTTCAGGGCCAGTCGCGCGGACTCATCCAGTGCGGCAGCGCCGGAGGGTTTGGTCAGGGTGGCATCGACCAGGGTGCCATCTTTAGCAATCGAGACGGTCATGCGCACATGACGCTGAGAGGCGGGCACGGCCTGGATGGGCGGGGCGACCCAGGCGTCTTTCAAGCTGCTGTCCAAGGCCTGCAGGACGGGGTCCATGTCAGCACCGCCGGTGACTTCTTTGTGGGCCTTTTCACGAGCGCTGAGTCGGGCGACATCCAGCAGGGTGACGGTGGGTGGGCGGACACGCACGGGCTCGGGTTTCGCCGAGGGATCGGGCGGCAGCACGGGGGAAAGTGTGATCGATTTGTTCGCCTGGCGCTGCTCCATGACACCGCTGGGCTGGGGCAGGATCGGCGCGGGAGAGGGTGCGGCGCTGGGGGCTGGGGGCGCGGTCTTGGGTGCCGATGCCTTGGCAATGGGCGGCGCTACGGGGAGAGGCGGCAATTTGAAGTCGCCGGGCGAAAACCAATGCTGAGGTGGCGCAGGTGTCACCTCGGGGGGCAGCTTGGGTTTCCACAAGGGCAGCAGGGTCCACAGCACCATGCCGCCGAGAACGTGCGCCAGGATCATGCCGAGCAGGGCGGGAGCCAGGGGCTCCAAGGGCGAACGCGACTGAACGGGCTGCATGGGAAGAGCGATCAGGGTTTGGGGACCGAGGGCAGCATCTCCACACGGGTGTGGCGCAGTCCAGCACGCTGGAGGGTATCCATGATCAGAGTCAGCTGACGCGCCGACATGCTCTCTGGCACCCGAACGAGGATGCCCAGGTCAGGCTCGGTCACGAGGCGCTTGCGCACGGCAGGCACAATGGCCTCTGAACTGAGCTTTTCGCCCGCGAGGATGGTCGTCTGATCCGCGGCGATGACCAGATCGACGATGCTGGAGGGCTCAGGCGGGCGCTCTGGAGCTGAGGCCGACAGTGGGCCTTTCTTGTCTTTTTTGAGCAACGGAACCGCCACCATGAAAACCAGCAGCAGAATGAGCACCAGATCCAGCAGCGGCGTCAGCCCCACCTGGGTGACGTAACCGGGAAGCCGCTGATTGGAGATGCGCTTCATACGGTGGGATCGGAGGACAACGCAGCGCCGCTGGGAGTCAGCGGGGCGTGGCTAAAGCGAGGCATCGCCGCTGCTCCCATGGCCCCGAGACTGGGCAGGATGGCATCGGGCTTTTGATGATCGACAAACTGCCGATCCATGAGCCCGCTGAGTTCGTTGGCAAAGTTGTCCAGCCGCACAATCATCGCGCGGACTCGGGCCACGATCATGTTGTGTCCGACCAGGCAGGGCACGCTGACCAGCATGGCGAGGATGGTCGGGATGAGCGCCGAGGCGATGCCTGGGGCCAGCGCGCTGATGCCCGCATCTCCCGCCTGAGCCAGGATGGCAAACACCTCCAAGATCCCCCAGGCCGTGCCGAGCAATCCGAGAAAGGGAGCCGCGGCGAGAATGGTGGAAACCGTGGAGAGGCGTGCTTCTAACCGAGTAGCCGCACTGGCCACCGCGCGCTCCATGGCCATCTGCACCGCGCCCATTTGCGAGACATTGATCCGACCCGCACCCTGGAGCCGACTGCTGAATGTGCGCCCCGGTTCCTCTTCCCCGACCAAATAAAAGGCCAGCTCGCGACAGGCCTGAAGATAAACGTGATACATGGGCGATGTCTCGACGCGATCCCGTGTCAGGTAGAGCGCCAGAGGATGTGGGCTCTCACGGAACTTCGCCAAAAATTGCAGATTGCCCGCCGAACTCGCGCGCAGGAGCAGCCACTTGCGCAAAAGCACCGCCCAACTGATGGCGGAGAAAAGCACCAGCACACCGCCGATGATCATCCCGGGGACTGTCAAATGCTCCAGACCAAACTGGAGGCCGGACATGGCGGCGAGTAGGGGAAAAGACATCGGAATAAGTAGAACAGTTAAACGATCTTGACAGTCTGGAGTCAACCTCAGAATCATCCCTTTGTGCAAATGCTATGCCACATTCAGATCGTCCATTTCTTTTTCCTGGCCGATCTTTTGCTGCACTCAGACTGAACATCCCACCCCCTTGTCATGTCCAGAAGCATGGGCTAGCCAGCTTTTACATTCTTGACTAGAACCCTCTGTTCCCGCGCGTTCTCCTCTTACCCCCATGTCATCCACTCTGGAAAACTCCCATCCCGCTGCTGAAAAGAAGGTCGAGCAGACCGAAGCCGGGAACTACTTCGTCTCGAATTATCCGCCTTTCTCATTCTGGAAACCGGATCAGGTCCCCGTGGTCGAGGCCGTGCTGGAGCGCCCAGCCCCTGCGGACATCCCCCTCGGCGTGTATTTCCACATCCCCTTTTGCCGGAAGCGCTGCCACTTCTGTTACTTCAAAGTTTACACCGACAAAAACGCCCAGGAGATCAAGGCCTACATCGACGCGGGCATGCGTGAGATGCAGCGCTTTGCCCAGCAGCCCTACATTGCCGGCAGAAAAGCTCACTTTGTTTACTTCGGCGGCGGCACGCCAAGCTACCTCAGCGTTCCCCAACTTCGGGATCTGACGAATCGCATGAAGGACCTCGTCAGCTGGGATGGCGCAGCGGAGGTGGCCTTCGAGGCCGAGCCTGGCACGCTGAATGAGAAGAAGCTCGAAGGCATCCGCGAGATCGGTGTCACCCGCCTCAGCCTCGGCGTGGAGAACTTTGATGACCACATTTTGGAGAGCAATGGCCGCGCGCATCGCAGCGGTGAGATTGACAAAGCCTATCACTTCGCCCGCACGCTCGGCTTTGAGCACATCAACATCGACCTCATCTCCGGCATGATGAATGAGACCGAGGCGAACTGGAGGGACACTGTGGCCAAGGCCATCGCCCTCGGGCCCGATGCCGTCACCATTTATCAAATGGAGGTGCCCTTCAACACCACCATGTACAAGCAGATGAAGGAAGAGGGGAAAGTCACCGCCCCGGTCGCCGACTGGCAGACCAAACGCGACTGGGTCAGCTACGCCTTCGATGAGTTTGTCAAAGCCGGCTACACCGTCACCAGCGCCTACACCGTGGTGAAGGACCCTCAGCGCATCAAGTTCGTCTATCGCGACGCCCTCTGGGAAGGGGCCGATCTCCTCAGCTGTGGAGTCGCTTCCTTTGGTCACCTCGGCGGTGTCCATTACCAGAATCAGGCCGAAGTCGGCCCCTACATGCAGGCGGTGGATGCGGGCAAGCTGCCCATTTTCCGCGCCTACCAGACCACGCACGAAGAACGCTTTGTGCGCGAGTTCATTCTGAAGCTGAAGCTCGGCCACAGCGAGTTCGCCTACTATCAAAACAAGTTCGGCGAAGATCCGCTGAAGCACTTCGGCCCGCAGTTGCAATACCTCCAGAGCGAAGGCTTCGCCCAACTCACCGATACGGACATCACCCTGACGCGCGACGGTCTCCTTCAGGTGGACCGCCTGCTGCATGACTTCTTCCTGCCCCAGCACCGCCAGTATGCCCGCTACACCTGAAGTCGCCTCGCGGACACCCGCGTCCGCCCCCCAGGACTCCCCTTCCCTGCACGAAGACTACCTCGCCCCGCTCGTCTTCTTTTACGGCATCGGCAGCGCACGTCCGCGCGTCACCTTTGTCACCCCTGACGACCTGCCTGAGCGCGAGCGCTGGTTGCTCGTCCATGACATCGACATGACCCCGCGACTCCGCGAAGGCCATGGCTGCCAGATCGACCTCGACGTCCACGCCAAAGCCCGCATCGGCAACTACCTCGTCCGCGCCAGCGTGCTCAATCGCCACCGCGATGGCCTCCCTGTCGAGTTCGGAGCGATCGGCATTCATCTCGATCTCTTGCCTCCCGAGGCCCAGACTCTCGTCGTTGAAGGCCGCGTGCCCTTTGGTGCCATCCTCGAACGCTACGAAGTCCCGCACAGCAGCCACCCGCGCGGCTTCTTCCGCATCGCGGTCGATACCCGCCTCGCCGAACTCCTCGGCGCCACCAGTGGTCAGATCCTCTTTGGTCGCTGCAACGAACTTCGCCACGGCAGCGGTCGCGTCCTCGCCGACGTCGTCGAAGTTCTGCCACGCCAGTAAGCCATGCAGTAGGGTTACACCCCATTGGAGGGAGTCTGTCGGTGGGTCATGGTAAAATGACCCATCCCAGACACCACCATGAAACACCTCCCTATTCTCGTCCTCGCCCTCACCAGCCTCCTCGTGATCAGCTGCAACAAACAAAAAGCAGCCGTCGATGCCAAAGAAGACGCCACCAAAAACGCCATTGAGCATCAAAAGGACGCCGTGAACGCCGCCGCTGTCGAAGCCACCAAGCAGACCGACATCAACGCCGCCGTGGACAAAGCCAACATCGAAGCCAACAAAGAAGTGCTTGAGGCCCAACTCGAAGCCAACAAAGTCAAAGCAGAAGCCGAAGCCACTGCTGCCAAAGCCAAGATCGACGCCGAAAACAAGTAATCCGCGCGCCAATCTCTGCTGAAAATTCAGCATCCCATGGACCCCAAAGACACCCGTCTCTGCGGTCCATTTTTATGAACAGCGACGGCCCGAAAGGAGCCGTACACAGCTGTCCAGTGAGAGATATAAATGCGGCACAGCCGCTAAGTCTCCTCAAACTCCTCCGACACTTGGCCCCACCATGTGAGGTGCTCGGAAACGGGATGGCGGAGAGGGTGGGATTCGAACCCACGGTGAGAATTACCCCACGCCAGTTTTCAAGACTGGAGCCATAAACCACTCGACCACCTCTCCAGGTGCGTTGTTGGAAGGCGGATTCTAGAGCATCTCGACGACTTGAAAAGCGAGATTTTCTCAATCGCTGCACAAGTTACGGAATGGCGCGGCGGTAAAGGCGGTCGAGGTGATCGAGCATGGTCTCGAGGCTGTGCTTGGTCTCGACAAACTTCCTCCCCTGCTCAGCGAGGGTGCGGGTCGTAGTGGCCTGATCCAGGGCCTCGGCAATGCGAGCTGCGAGGGCTGGGGCGTCCTCAATGGGGACGATCCGGCCGGTCTCGCCCTCGCGGATGATCTCGGGAATGCCGCCGCAGTCGCTGCCGATGACCGGGGTCTGACAAGCGAGCGCTTGGAGTCCAATCTGCGGCACGCCTTCGTGACGGGTGGAGGCGATGATGAGGAGATCCAAGGCGCGGAGAACCTCGGGGACGTCTTCGCGATGTCCGGTGAAGTGGATGAGATCGCGAACGCCGTGTTTTTCGGCCAAGTCCTGGAAACGCTCGATGGGCGCGCCACCACCGACGACGACGAAACGGATGCGCCGTCCAGAGTCGCGCAGCAAACGCGCGGCATCGAAGAAGACGGGGTGTCCTTTCCACGAACGGAGGACGGAGACCATGCCGACAACGGGACCTTCGCCCGTGAGACCGAGGTCCGCTTTGGCCCCCTGCGGATGGAAACGTTGGACATCGATACCCGTCGGCAGCGTGGTGATGCGGTCATCCGACAGATGAAAGATGCGCTGGAAATGATCGGTGATCTTTTGGCTGGTGGTCAGCACGTGATCCGCAAAGGTGGTGAATGCGTGGCGACTGACCCAGGGAGTGGGATACTCGACGTCGATGTGGCGACTGCGGATGAGCAGCGGCACGCGCGCCAGTCGCCCAGCAATGCCGAGCAGCCAGCCATCGCGTGAGCTGTGCGTGTTGAGCACTTCGATGCGTTCCCGGCGCAACCACGCAGCGAGGCGAATGGCATCGATGAGCATGCGCGATTTTTTAAATCGGACGGGCACGGTGCCGATGCCGACCTCCCCTGCCCGGGCGAGGATCTGACTGTGTGCCTCGGCCATGATCCAGGTGGCGCAACCGCGCTGCTGAAAGCCCCGCATCTCCGCCATGACCCGGTGCTCTTGCCCGCCCCAGCCACAGGAGGCCTCGGAGTGAACGATGCGCCAGGGGCGGTGAGGAGGAGAGATCGGGTCGGTCATGTGGTGGCGTTCATGGCGGTTTCAGGGCAGAAAATAAAGGCGGAATTTCTCCAAACTCCCGCGCTGGCCACTCGGGCTGGTTTTGGAAAGTGGGCGAAGCTGGCAGTTGCCAAACCGGGACTGGGGCGCGTAATCATGCCACTCTCTATGAAGCCCTCCTCCTTTCTCCTCAGTTCCGCAGCTCTGCTGTTGGGTGTTTCATTGGCTCAAGCGGGCGACTGGCCGATCTGGCGTGGAGTGGCCTACAATGGCATTTCCACAGAAACCGACTGGAAACTGAGTGCAGATCCCAAGACGCTGTGGGAAGCCGAAGTGGGACTGGGCTTTTCCTCGTTCGTTGTGGCAGAGGGTCGCGTGCTGACCACGGGCCATGCGGAGGGAAAAGACACGGTCTTTTGTCTGGATGCGAAAACGGGCAAGGAAGTGTGGAAGCACAGCTACGAGGCAGACCTGGGCGACAAGTATTATGAAGGCGGCACCTCAGCCACGCCCACCATCGAGGGTGACAAGGTCTATCATCTGAGCCGCTGGGGAGATCTGCTCTGCTTTGAAGCAGCCACGGGCAAGATCGTCTGGGAAAAGAATGTGCAGAAGGAAACCGAGGCCAACATCCCGGACTGGGGTTTCGCAGGCGCACCGCTGGTTCAGGGACAGCTCTTGATTCTGAACGTGGGCAAGGCCGGCATGGCGGTGGACAAGACGAATGGCAAAATCGTCTGGAAGAGTGACGTGGACAACTCGGGCTACTCGACGCCATACCCCATCACTCAGGGCGGGAAAAAGCTGGCCGTGATTGGCTCAGGCGATGCCTATGTGGCGGTCGAGATCACCACCGGCACTCCTGTGTGGTCTTATGCCTGGAACACGCGTTATGGGGTCAATGCCGCGGACCCGATTCAGACAGGCGACACGCTGTTCCTGTCCTCCGGTTACAACAAAGGCTGCACGCTTCTGAAACTGGGCGATAGCCAGCCCGAGAAGATCTGGGAAAACAAGACGCTGAAGAATCAATTCAACTCCAGCGTGCTGATCAATGGGCATCTCTACGGCATCGATGGCGACTCCAACAGCCGCTGTGCGCTGAAGTGTGTGCGCCTGAAAGATGGGCAAGAAATGTGGGCCGAGAAAGACGTCGGATTTGGTTCTCTCATGGCTGCCGATGGACGTCTCATCGTTCTCTCCGCCAAAGGTGAGCTGATCATCGCCAAGGCCAATCCTGAAAAGTTCGACGAGATCAATCGTGCGCAGATCCTCAATGGTAAATGCTGGAGTGCACCGGTGCTGGCCAATGGCCTGCTCTACGCCCGCAATGCGGAAGGACACGTGGTGTGCATCGAGATGAAATAACGCATCGCTGAACACGCTCCACTCTGCCACTCCACTGCATGTCTCTCCCGACTGTTCGTTTCAAGCACGCACGCTTCTCAGCCCGCTTCCCTGAGGCCTATCAATACTCACGCAGCCACTACTGGATGGCCCCCGTGGAGGATCAGCCGGGAGTCTGGCGAGTGGGCTTCACCAAATTCGCCACGCGCATGCTCGGCGAGCTGGTGGACTGCGAATGGCCCACAAAAGAAGGCGATCCCGTGGAGCCCGGCAAAAACATTGGCTGGGTGGAGGGCTTCAAAGCTGCCTCCGATGTCTATTGTGTGATGCAGGGTCACTTTGTCGGCGGCAATCCTTATCTCAAACAGGACGCCTGTGTGGTGCGCACCGACCCCTATGAAGTGGGCTGGCTGTATTCGGTCAAAGGTGAACCTGAGCCCGATCATCTGGACGTTCACGGTTACATCGAACACCTCAGCGGCATCATCCAGCGCATGGCAGAGGAAGGCCATGGCGAAGAAGGCATGGCCGAGGAATAACGTCGGCCCAACCTCTGCCACACTCTCCAGCCCATCCGCGATCATGTGGCGCAGACTCACTTTTCTGATCGGTCTCCTCATCGTGGGAGCAGTTTTTTTTGCGACTCAAAATAAACCAGCGCACAGCAGCCTGACCGTTTACTGCGCCGCGGGCATGAAGAAGCCAATCGAGCAACTCGCCGAGCAGTATCGGACAGAAACAGGCATCGACGTGTCTCTGCAATTTGGCGGCACGGGCACTCTCTTGACCCAACTGCGCGTGGCCAAACAAGGCGACCTCCTCATCGCTGCGGATGAGGGTTCTCTGGCAGAGGCACAAAAACTCGGTGTCATCCAAGAGTTCCTGCCTTTGGCGATTCAGCATCCCGTGATCGCCGTGGCCAAAGGCAACCCCAAGAACATCCGCACCCTGGCCGATTTGGAGCGAGCCGATGTCCGAGTCGCCCTACCCAATCCTGAAGCGGCGAGCATTGGCAAAGTCACCCAAAAACTACTCGGCAGCCGCTGGCAGACCCTGGCTGAAAAAGCCACCGTGATGAAACCCAGCGTCACCGAAATCATCGCGGATGTGAAGCTCGGCACGGTCGATGCCGGGCTCGTCTGGGATAGCCTCCTCCCACAGTTTGCAGGGCTGGAAGCGGTCTTGATGCCCGAGATTTCAGCGCATGAAGAAAAGGCCAGCGCTGCCGTGCTCACCTCAGCGCGTTCAGGGGCTGAAGCGCTACGTTTTGCGCGCTACTTGGCGGCCCCAGCGACAGGCGGTGTGGTTTTTCAATCCCTGGGTTTTCACCCGGTGGGATCTGGTCACTAAAATACACGAAGACAGGCCTGAAGTGCATCACACTTCGTCTAGAGCTGCCATGGGATCGTGGACATTCCACGAGATCCCTCATTCCTGAAAGTCCTGGGTCTCAGGACTTGTATTCCATCTTCCTCGACTCCTCTTTTACCTCGTCATTCTCACCTCATGAAAAAATACAACGTCGGCATCATCGGATATGGCTGGGCAGCGACCGCGCACATTGACGCGATCAATGCCAGCAAGCAGGCTCAGGTCACCGCGATCTACTCCTCTCGTCCGCTGGACAGCGCCGAACTGAGCGCCAAGCATGGCGGCACGGTCAAGGCCTACAGCGACCTGGAAGCCATGCTGGCCGACCCTGACATTCATGTGGTGGACATCACCAGTTACCCCAGCCAGCACCGGAACCAAGCCATCGCCGCAGCCAATGCGAAGAAGCACATCATCCTGGAAAAACCCATGGCGAATAGCCTCCAGGAAGTGCGTGAAATCGTCGCCGCCGCCAGTGCCAATGGAGTCAAAGGCTGCGTCTGTTTTGAGTGCCGCTTCTCGGGGCAATTTCAGGTCACCAAGGCGCTCATTGATGAAGGTGTTCTCGGCGAACTGCACTATGGCGAAGTCGATTATTATCATGGCATTGGCCCTTGGTATGGTCAGTTCCGCTGGAACATCGGCAAAAAGGACGGCGGCAGCGCGCTGTTGACCGCCGGTTGCCATGCTCTGGATGCCCTCCTGATGGTCATGCCAGGTGAAGTCGAGAGCGTGACCAGCTTCAGCACCCGGTCGAAAAGTGAGATTTTCAAGCCCTATGAATACGACACCACCAGTGTGACGTTGGTGCGTTTCAAAAATGGCGCAGTCGGCAAAACAGCCGCGGTTGTGGACTGCCTGCAGCCCTATTACTTCCACACACATCTCGTCGGCAGTGAAGGCAGCCTTTTGGATAACAAATTCCACTCCAACAAGCTGAAGACCGACAAAAAAGCCTGGAGCAATCTGTCCATGCAAATGCTCGATAGTGGGGACGTCAGCGATCACCCCTATCAAACCCAGTTCCAGGCATTTTTTGATGCGCTGGATGAGGGTAAGGACATGCCTCTGACCAGCTTCCCAGAATCTCTGCGCAGCTTCGAGGTCATCTTCGCCTCCGATCTCAGCGCTGAACAAGGAGGCCGCCCAGTGGCCATCTCAGAGATGCGCTGAGGTCGTCTGCGGTAAACGCACAGGCATCTCTCAGAACTTTATTTTCACCCTCTCTCCCAGAGGCGTTTTCACACGCTCATCTCTGGGATGGAGGGTGCTTTTGAGCGCAACTTCCCCCAACTCCAGGGTGGACATCTGGCCCAGGGGCGCGCATTCTCGGAGCCTACTTTTCCCTGAAACGAACCCTTTGACCTGAGATGCCCATGGACCCTGAGATGACAATGCTGGAGTGTGAAGACGCCATGACCAAGGCGGTGGAGTATGCCATTCACGAGTTCGCTGCCGTCCGCACAGGCAAGGCCTCTCCCACTTTGGTGGAAGGCCTCGACGTGCACGTGCACAGTTACGGCACTCACATGAAGCTGAAGCAGTTGGCGATGATCACCACACCTGATGCCCGACTGATTCGCATCGAGCCCTTTGACTCTTCCACCCTTCATGACATCGACCGCGCCATCCGCGAATCGCGTCTCGGTTTGAATGGCAGCATCGAAGGCAAAGTCATCCGTCTGCCCATCCCAGTGCTCTCCCAAGAACGCCGCGAACAGATGGTGAAGCTGATCAAACAGATGGGTGAAGAAGCCAAAGTGCGCGTGCGTTCCGCACGTCGTGAGGCCATCGAACAGCTCAAAAAAGGCGAGAAAGAATCCCTCATCACCGAGGACGATCTGCATCGCCTGGAAAAAGAAGTGCAGACCCTGACGGATAAAAAAATTGGCGAACTCGACCAGCACATGGCTTCCAAAGAGAAGGAAGTGCTCACGGTCTGATGTTGAATTTGGACTTCAGATTCTCCCGTTCTGGCAGCCCACTTTAGATTCAACAGACAGTACGCCCCATGTTCTACGCGACGGATTACCTCGACCTTAGCCACACGCAGCACAGCATTCTTTTTCCCGCTGTGGAGCCAGTGTGGACAGCGCTCTCACGCATCGAGTCCTACCTCGAGTTCCGTCTTCAGCGCGAGATCCGCACGCCGCTGCCTCAGGGCGTGTTCATCGGGGAAGATGTCTTCATTGATGAAGGCACCAGCATCGAACCAGGCGTGGTCATCAAGGGGCCAGCTTGGATTGGCAAGAACTGCACGCTCCGCACGGGCTGCTACATCCGTGAAAACGTCATCGTCGGCAATGCCTGCGTTCTGGGGAATTCTTGCGAGTTCAAAAACTGTGTGATCTTCGACAATGCTGAGGTTCCCCACTACAACTACGTGGGCGATGCCATCCTCGGTTACAAAGCGCACCTCGGGGCTGGAGTCGTGCTTTCCAATGTGCGCCTGGATCGCAACAATGTGGTCGTGCACGATGGTAAAAAAAGCCATCCCACCGGCCTGCGGAAGTTCAGCGCGGTCATCGGTGATCATGCCGAAATCGGCTGCAACAGCGTGATCAATCCAGGCAGCCTCATCGGACGGCGCAGCATCGTTTATCCGCTCAGCAGTTTCTCAGGCGTGCTGCCCGAAGACAGCATCCTGAAAACCCGCCAAGAACAGCAGGTGGCGAAACGCCACTGAGTTACGGCTTCAACGAAAACAGAAACGCCTTCACATCCGCGAACTCCTGAGGTTTCAGAATCAGGTTCATCGGCGGCATGGGTGAGATGGGAGTCGCGGTGTAACCTTCAGCCAAACGCGCGTTGGGGTTCACCAGAGACTCCAGCAGATAAGCCTCATCCTTCCGACCAGCGATGCCATCCAGCGCTGGACCGACCGGGCTTCCCTGCCCTTTCAGCATGTGACAGGTCTTGCAGGCCGCCACGGGATGATTCCAAAAGATCTGCTCACCGCGCTTCGCATCCCCGGCCAACTTCTCAGCGTCTTCTTCCACCTCATAGATCAGCTCGGAGAGACGGACGTCATCAAAGTAAGTGTCACCTTTGCCAACGTGCAGGAGATTGATGCTGGCCTCAGCGCGCGCCTTGCTGTTGAAGACCACCTCGACTTCGGTCCAATCTTGGGTGCGCGTCAGCTTGCTGGTTTCACTGCGGCCGATGTGATCATTCAGACTGGCCTTGCCCCTGAATCCATGGGTTTTGATCCACGCACTGAGTTTGTAGTCGGTGTTGGGTTTCAGAGATACCTTCGCAAAGAAACTCGTGTCGGCCTCATCACGTGTGATCACCCGAAACGCGTTCTTGCCGCTGTGCGTCTTGCCTTCACCACTGACCACGCTCCACTCAGCGCCGTCATTGCCAGGTTTTTTGCCGTAATCACGCCGTGTCCAACCCTGCGGCAGTTTGTTCTCCGCCAGCTCTTCGAAACCTGCGTTGGGTAGCAGGTTCGGACCTTCCATGAAGTTCAGCGCCTGATGTTTTTTGCCCAGCATCTTGGCCGCTTCCGCCAGCCACTCATCGTTTTTCACCACCGGATCGACGGCGATTTTTTTGACCAAGGTCTGAATCTCAGGGGTGGTTGGAAATTCAGCCAGCTTCACCAACGCGGCAAGGCGTGTGTGCAAATCCGCATCCGAGAAGGTGCCCGAACCAAACAGCAATTCTTGTGACTTCGCATCCTGACCGAGCGCACGCACGGCATTGCGGCGAAGTTTGGCATCTTTGGAAAGCAGCGCCGCTTTGTGAGAAGCTTCGTCCAGCTTGCCCAGACCTTGCAGGGTCCACAGCGCATGAATCGCAGCCGAGCCTGATTGCAGGAGATCCTGTCGATAACTCTCCACCGCCCCCTCATTCTTCTCTTGGATCGCCGAACGCTGCGCCATCAATCGCGCGTATTGTGTGCCCGCATTGAGCGCAGGTTTTTCAGGCTTCGGTGAACTGCCTTTGGCAAAGACACGGTAGATGCGCCCGCGGCTGTGATCGCGCAGATCGTTTTCATGGGCACCCCCGACTCCGGTCTTGGCGATGAAGCCACCGCGCTCAAGGCTCGGCGTGGGATTGTGCTGAATGATGAAGTTCTGGAAATCCGCGATCCACACCGCACCATCCGGTCCCACTTCGGCATACACGGGCGAGTTCCATTCATCGCTGCTGGCATAGAGATTCATGAAATCCAGGGCCTTATAACCTGCGCCGTCAGGCTGCACATCCATGAGCGCCACGACCTTCATCGTCGGTTCACACACCATCGCCTTGCCTTGAAAGCGCTTCGGCAGAGCTGGGCTCTCGATGAAACTGCTGCCGGCGGCCGAGGTGTAACCGCCAAAGACATCCACCTGACGGAAGTTCGGAGTGATGGTGTGGCAGGTATCCACCAGATTGATCTTCTTCGCCGTCATGCCGCGTGCTTTCTCAGGGTAAACCGTGCTGGGAATGCCCCCATAAAAAATCGGCGCGCCATTGGCCGTGCCACCAAACTGATCCCCCGCGTCGTTGTAGCTGTGAGCCCACGAATTGTTGCTGAACTGATGCAGGAACTCGATCTGACTGCCATCGGCCTTGAAACGATAGGTGCCCATGGAGAACTTTTGCTGCTTGCCCCCGACATACCCTTCAATGCCGGAGTAACCAACACAGCCATAGAGCCAATTGTCATAACCGTAGTGCAGGTTGCTTGCTTGCGCATGGGTGTCACGCACGCCCCAGCAGTCCATGATCACCTCACGCACGTCAGCTTTGTCATCGCCATCGGTGTCTTTGAGAAAGAGAAAACGCGGTGGCTGACTGACAATGATGCCGCCATTGGCAAAGACGATGCCGGTAGGCAGATTCAATTGATCGGCAAAGACGGTGAACTTATCCGCCTTGCCATCACCGTCGGTATCTTCGCAAATTTTCACACTGTCCTGACCCGCGCCCGTGTCACTGACTCCATGCGGATAGTCGCGCGTCTCGACCACCCAGCAGCGACCGCGGGCATCCCAGGCAAAGGCGATGGGCTTGGCGATGTCAGGCTCACTGGCAAAGAGTCGCAGCTCACAATCCGCAGGCACCTGAGTGCGCGCCATGCTTCCCTGCGGCGTGAAGGGAAGCTGAAACGTCAGGGGCTCAGGACGTTTCTCGTAGTTGGCGACTTGGGGATGCTTCTCACGTTTCTCAGCCTCGCGGCCGGTGAGAAAAGCTTCATAGCTGGCTTTGCGTTCCGGGGTCAGCTTGGACAGCAGTGTTTCACGATCCAACTTCGTCTGCCCTGCCTTGACGATGACATCGTAGTTTTCAGCAGGAAGAGCTTCGCGAGCATAATCAAACCAAAGACCCTCACGGCCCAAATCACGCATGGCTTCATGGAGCTGACCGGGCTGTGATTGTTCAGCCCCGGACTCATCGAGATACAAAACACGAATCGGCCCCTGAGTGGGAGCGGAGTGCGCGCTGAGCGCGGCGAGGGAAATAAGGGCAAGCAGGTTCTTCATGGTGCTCAGGGTTGGTCTGATCATGTCCATGATAACGAAAAGTTGTCAGAGATCGCTCTGACAACTTTTAGGCGAAATCAGACGCCACCCTGTTTGCCCACTCAGATAGGCTGCCGCGACAGATAGACCGAAGCCAGCGGCGGCAGGTCGATCATGATGCTGTAAGGCTGCCCCTGCCAAGAGATCTCCGAGGCCTGAAGGGGCAGCGGATTGGTCATGCCACTGCCTGCGTAACCGGGGGCATCCGTGTTTAACAACTCGTGATACGTGCCAGGTGCTGAGACACCCACACGATAACCTTTGCGCGGCACAGGCGTGGCATTCACCACGATGAAAACCGACTCCGACTCAGGAGCCGTGCGGATGAAAGCAAGGATGCTGTTTTCATAGTCATCTGCATCCAACCAACGGAATCCACCCGACTCATGATCCAGGCGATGCAAGGCGGGATACTGCTGGTAAAGCCAGTTCAGATCACGCACGAGTTTTTGCAGCGTTTTGTGCTCCTCTCCCATGAAGAGATGCCAGTCGAGACTGCGCTCATGGCTCCATTCCTGCCATTGGCCGAACTCGCAGCCCATGAAGATGATCTTCTTGCCGGGATGCGCCCACATCCAACCGTAGAACATGCGCAGGTTGGCAAATTTCTGCCAGCGATCCCCGGGCATCTTGTTGATCAGGCTACCCTTGCCATGCACGACTTCATCGTGACTGATCACCAGGATGAAGTTCTCATCATAGGCATAGAGCATGGAGAACGTCGCCTCTCCGTGATGATACTTCCGGTGAATCGGATCCTCCTGCATGTAGCGCAGGGTGTCATTCATCCAGCCCATGTTCCATTTGAAGCCGAAACCCAAGCCACCCACGTCGGTTGGTTTGGAGACGCCAGGCCACGCGGTGCTTTCTTCCGCGATGATGGTCGTGCCCGGATGGCGCTCATAACAGATGCGATTGAGATCACGCATGAAGTCGATGGCTTCGAGATTTTCTCGGCCACCGTATTTGTTAGGCACCCAGGCCCAGGGTTTGCGGGAGTAGTCGAGGTAAAGCATCGACGCCACCGCATCCACACGCAGCCCATCGATGTGATACTGCTCCAGCCAAAAAAGAGCATTGGCGACGAGGAAGTTTTTCACTTCAGCGCGCCCGTAATTGAAGATGAGCGTGCCCCAATCTTGGTGCTCGCCCTGACGAGGGTCTGAGTGCTCAAAGAGGGCCGTGCCGTCAAACTTGGCCAAACCAAATGCGTCTTTCGGGAAGTGACCCGGAACCCAGTCCAAGATGACCCCAATGCCTGCCTGATGGCAGCGATCGACAAACTCACGAAACTCATCCGGATTTCCAAAGCGGCTCGTGGGAGCAAAATAACCGGTCACCTGATAACCCCACGAACCATCGAACGGATGCTCCGCCACCGGCATGAGCTCGATGTGCGTGAAGTTCATGCTCTTCACATAGGGGATCAGATCATCCGCCAGCTCACGATATGATTTGGAGCGATTGCCCTCTTCAGGAATGCGTTTCCAGGAGCCCAGATGCACCTCATACACACTCATCGGCGTGTGATAGAGATCCTTGGTTTCACGCTTCTTCATCCATTCCTGATCGCTCCAGGCATAGCGGTCCAGATCGAAGACCAAACTCGCTGTTTGAATGCCGTGCTGACCGAAGAAGGAAAACGGATCGCTCTTCATCAACAAAGATCCCTCAGCCGTGAGGATCTCAAATTTGTAATGCGTCAGTTCCGTGATGCCGGGGAGAAAGATCTCCCAGATGCCGCCCTCGATGCGCAAACGCATGGGGTTCACACGGCCATCCCAATCATTAAAATCCCCCACCACAGAAACACGCTGCGCATTCGGTGCCCACACCGCAAAGGTGACGCCACTGACGCCATCGATCACCCGCAGTCGAGCGCCCAGACAATCCCACAGACGCTGATGCGTGCCCTCACGAAAGAAATAGATGTCTTGTTCACCCAAGATCGGACCAAAGGAATACGGGTCCGCCGTTCTCACCGCCTGCCCATCATAAGTCAGCACTTCCAGATCGTAAGGCTTCCAGGCCGAGTCCAAAGGCAGCTCAACCGAAAAAAGACCGTGGTGATGTTCTCTCTGCATCGGCCAGGAGCCTGAACCATCGCGAGCGACGACATTCATCCCGTGGGCACGGGGCTGAAAAGCGCGCACCCGAGCTGCCCCACCCTCCAGGGGTTGCCTGCCAAGGAAGCCAAACGGATTGCCGTGGCGAGCTTCCAAAAAGGCAAGGATTTCAGCTGAAGGACTGGTTGGGTCGGTCATGGATACTGGTTAGCGGTGCAGAGCAAAGGCTCAAGGTGTTCCTGGCAGATTTTAACCATCTCATGAGCCCGCCATAAATGGCGACGTTGGTGGATCACGCAGGTCATTTGACGACATTGCATGATCTGTGCCGAGATTTGGTTCGGTTTTTTTTCACCTCCGAAATACTGCCCAGCTTCCCCGATCACCTCACGATGAACGGGTAGATCCGAACAGAAAATCGGCAGTCGGTGCGAGATCGCCTCCAGGAGAGGCAGCCCAAAGCCCTCCCCGGTGCTGGGGAAAAACAAAGCATCGGCCATCCCATAAAGGCTGCGCACATCCTCATCCGTGAGCGGTGCGTCCTCGCCCAGGAAAAGCACATTCCCCAGGAGATCGAGCTCCTTCACCAAGGACTTTAACTCCCGAAAATAGGCTAGGCCATCGGCCTGATGCGGATCGGGCGCTCCTGTGATGGCATACAGCACATCAACCCCCTGCTCTTTCAGCGCCGCAGTCACCCGCAGGCCTAACTCGATGTTTTTGCGTCGGATCAAACGGGTGGGATGCGCCAGAACCAACGCCCGATCCCACAGCCGCAGCGCCGCGATGCGCTCGGTCAAACCCAACACGCTGGTGAAATCCAGCCCATTCGGGATGACACGGATCTGTTCCGCAGGCAGGCCCGTCGCCCGTGCATAATCCTGACGCCGCACCTCAGAGACCGCCACGTGGAGCGCCTGCGGCACGGGCTCCGTCCAGTGAATGTGGGCGTAGTGAGGATTCACCGCCGCGACATCGTGCACCCAGTTGATCCAGCGGACCTGTGGGGTCTTGGCCGCCCAGGCCGTGAGTTCACGGGTCCATTCCAGGTCAAAGGGCATCGTGAAGACATTGTGCACCAGCACCGCCTCGAAATCCGGCG
>JAIXVB010000450.1 GCA_027483245.1 Verrucomicrobiaceae bacterium
GAGCCAAAATCACGATCCGACGCTGAAAGGCAGACCGAATGGGAACATTTGCGTTTGTATCGGGACCGTGACACGCTCGTAACACTCATTAAATGATCGAATACGACTTCATTATTGTCGGCAGTGGCGCAGGTGGCCTCAGTGCAGCGCTCCACGCGAGCGAGCATGGGCGAGTGGCCATCGTGACCAAACGCGGAGCTCTCGACTCCAACTCCAACTGGGCCCAGGGAGGGATTGCCTGCGTGACCAGCGAGATCGACAGCATCGAGCAACACGTCAGTGACACCCTGATTGCGGGCGCTGGCTTGTGCGATGAAGCCGCTGTCCGCACCATCATCACCGAAGGACCTGCGCGCATCGCTGAACTGGTGAAGTGGGGCGTGGACTTTGATCAACGAGAAGCTGCGGACGGACATCTGGAGTTTGATTTGACCCGAGAAGGCGGTCACTCGCAGCGGCGTGTGCTTCACGCTGCGGATGCCACTGGACGCGAGATCACGGAGAAGCTGTTGGCAGCCGTGCGCGAGCGGCCAAACATCACGATTTATGAAAACCACTTCGCGGTCGATCTGATCACCACCGCCAAACTGGGCTTTGTGACCGAAGATCGTGTGCTCGGTCTTTATGTGCTGAATGAGTCCACTCAGGAAGTGCTGACTTTTCGCTCAGATCGCGTCGTGCTCTCCACGGGCAGTTGCGGGCGTGTTTACCTTTACACCACCAACCCACGCGTGGCCACGGGCGACGGCGTGGCGATGGCGTGGCGCGCAGGAGCCAGTGTGGCGAACATGGAGTTCATCCAATTTCACCCCACCTGTCTTTATCACCCACAGAAGCGGTCCTTTCTCATCACGGAGGCGATGCGCGGTGAAGGCGCTCGTTTGATTGGGGCTGATGGCAAAGAGTTCATGCAGAACTACGATCCGAGGGGCTCACTCGCCCCTCGAGACATTGTGGCACGGGCCATCGATCACGAGATCAAGCGCACCGGCGGTCCCTGTGTGTATCTCGACATCTCACATCGTCCCGCTGAGTTCATCCTGAGTCATTTCCCAAACATTTACAAAGCCTGCTTGGAAGTGGACATCGACATCACCAAACAACCCATCCCGGTCGTGCCTGCCGCGCATTATCAATGTGGCGGAGTGGTCACCGACACGAATGGTGCCACGCGCATTCGCGGTCTCTGTGCCGTCGGTGAGGTCGGCTGCACAGGCCTGCATGGGGCCAATCGACTGGCCAGCAATTCCCTACTGGAGTGTCTCGTCATCTCTCACCGCGCGGTGGATCACATGCTGAGAAAGATGCCCATTGGCAAAGAAAGTGAGCAGACCTACACCGTGCCGCCCTGGCAAAGTGGCGAGGCCGTGGACAATGATGAGCTGGTCGTCATCTACCACAACTGGGATGAAATCCGCCGCCTCATGTGGGACTACGTCTCCATCGTGCGCACCACCAAGCGCCTGCAACGCGCAGCGGCTCGATTGCGCAATCTGAAGCGCGAAGTTCAGGAGTTTTACTGGAACTTCCGCATCACCAGTGAGCTGCTGGAACTGCGCAATCTAGTGGAGACCGCCTCCCTTATCGTCGAGTGCGCCATCCGCCGTCATGAGAGTCGTGGTTTGCATTACACCCTCGATTACCCGGATAAAGATGAGGCCCGCAGCCCATCAGACACCGTTTTGAGGAGATATTGAGGCGGCAACCAGATTCAGGATAATCTTCAAACGAACACCGTATTTAAGATTGCCTGAACGCTCAGCTGTCTGATAAAGTCTCATTCCCCCAATTGATGAAAGCATGATCGCCGGTCCCTCACGACGCTTCTACGCTCTCCTGTCCCTGCTTTTCTTGGCAGGGACCCTGCCTGGTATGGCGCAGTCTCTACCCAAGGTAACCGCCACAGGTGCCGCGGCTGCGACTCAGGGACAAAAAGCCACGGCCCTGCCACCGACCGTGGTTGTCCCACGAGTGAATAGCCCCACGATGCCGCGTCTGGGCTATGCCAAATATCCCTGGAAAACGGACATCGTGGCCACGGTGTTTTGGGTGGGTGAACAGCCCACAGAAAACAATCCCACGCCGAACAACAAAAGCTCCTGGGACACCGAGTGGGAAAAAAACTTCGGTGGGTATGACGACCCAGACGCGACCAAACGTGGACCAAATTACTGCCCCATCGGCTTCACTCCGAGTCTGAATCCATTCTACATCGCGCTGCCTTACAACGACTGCCTCGACTACAACTCCCACAAGCCCGAGGCCTCCAAAATCATCCCCTGGTTCAAAGAGCGTTTCAGCCGCAATGGCAAAACCGTTTTGCGGGGTCAATGGTTGGCCATTCGTTATGGCAACCGTGTTTGTTACGCACAGTGGGAAGATTGTGGACCCTTTGTCACCGACGATCACGAGTATGTCTTTGGCAATGCCCGGCCCAAGAACACCAGCAACAAAGGCGCAGGTCTGGATGTTTCCCCTGCCGTGCGCGATTACCTCGGCATGGGCAGCAGCGGCAAGTGCGATTGGCGTTTTGTCGATGTCAACGAAGTACCTCAAGGCCCCTGGCGTTCACTCGGCACCAACAATCATTTCGTCAAAGCACAGGTGCAGCAAAAAGCCACCCAAAGGCAAGATGTCGCGTCGCGTTTGGAAGAGCTGAAGCGCATGCGCGATGCCTATTTTAAACAAAACGGCAACGGTTACCAAGTGCGCTAACGCTCATGCGGCCAACCGAACATGCCGCAGACGCAGCGCATTGGCGATCACAGACACGGAACTCAGACTCATTGCCGCGCCCGCGATCATTGGGCTGAGCAACCAGCCGAACCAAGGATACAAAATGCCAGCCGCGAGTGGGATGCCCAACGCATTGTAAAGAAAGGCAAAGAGCAGATTCTGCCGAATGTTGCGCATCATCGCGCGCCCGAGCTGAATGGCATGAACAATGCCACGCAAATCCCCTTTCACGAGCGTGACCGGAGCGGTCTCCATGGCGATGTCCGTGCCAGTACCCATGGCGATGCCGACATCGGCTTCCGCCAAAGCAGGCGCATCATTGATGCCATCGCCTGCCATGCCAACCACCGCTCCAGGGCGCTTCAAGGAGGAGATAAAAGCATGCTTCTCCTGTGGTGAAACCTCGGCATGAAAACGCTCAATGCCCAGCGTGCTCGCGATGCGTTTGGCGGTGCGCTCATTGTCACCCGTCAGCATGACCACCGAGATTCCCAGAGCGCGCAATTGCGCCAGTGCCTCCGGCGTGGTCGGTTTGATCGGATCGCTCACCACCACAACCGCCGTGGCCTCATGATCGACAGCAAGGAAGATCGCCGACTTGCCTTGCGTTTGATGCGGCACCGCCAGCGCTTCAAGCTCAGCGAGATTTCGAACACCTTGCTGATGTAGAAAATCGACCTTTCCGACGATCACCGATTTGCCATCGACACTGCCCGTGACTCCCGCAGCAGCGGTGGCTTGAAAGTCAGGCACTTCGGGCAAGGTCAGTTTCTTTTTGTCAGCCGCCTGGACCACTGCATAGGCCAGTGGATGCTCACTGTGCCTCTCCAAAGCCGCCGCGAAACGCAGCGATTCGTCCACACTGAAAGGACTCTGCGAGGAAAGCAAAATCTCCGTCACTTCAGGTTTGCCAAGTGTCAGCGTGCCCGTCTTATCCACGGCCAGCGTGTTCAGCGTTGCCAATTTCTCGATCGCCTCCGCCTGCCGGATCAACACCCCCATTTTTGCACCTCGACCGATGCCCACCATCACACTCATCGGCGTAGCCAACCCAAGAGCACAAGGGCAGGCGATGATCAAAACAGCGACTGCATTCGCAATCGCATACGCCAATGAAGGTTCGGGGCCTAACCAAATCCATAGAACAAAGGTCATCACTGAGGCCAGCAGCACCATGGGCACAAACCACGCAGCAATCTTGTCCGCCAAAGCCTGAATGGGTGCCCGACTGCGCTGGGCCTGCCCCACCAGCTGAACGATCTGCGCCAGCATGGTGTCTGCTCCCACACGCTCTGCCTCCACTACAAGACTGCCCTGCTGATTGAGCGTGCCCCCTGTCACCTGAGCTCCAGCCTGTTTCACCACAGGGTCAGGTTCGCCCGTGAGCATCGATTCATCCACATGGCTGCTGCCCTCCATCACCACACCATCGACAGGCACCTTCTCTCCCGGCCGCACACGCAGTCGTTGCCCGACCTTCACCGCTTCGAGCTCCACATCCACGTCACCCTCGGGGGTAATAAGTCGCGCCGTCTTGGGCTGTAAACCGAGCAATTCCTGAATCGCACTGCCAGTCCGAGCACGGGCTCGTAACTCCAGCATTTGGCCGAGGAGCACCAATACAATGATCACCGCCGCCGCCTCAAAATAGAGTGGCAACTGCCCATGGCCATCACGCAATGATTCAGGAAACCAACCTGGTGCAAACATCGCTACCAGACTGAATCCGTAGGCCGCGCCCACTCCCAGAGCTATCAGCGTGAACATGTTCAAACTGCGATGCCGCAACGACTGCCAAGCCCGCACAAAGAATGGCTGACCCGCATAAAAAACAACAGGGGTCGTCATGATCAACTGCATCCAACGCGCTGACTCACTGGTCACCCAACTCGAATGACTCCATGACGGAACGAAGTGCATCATCGCGGTGACAAACACGGGCAGTGTCAGTGCTGCCCCGACCTGAAAACGCCTCGTCATGTCACGCAATTCAGCATCGCTTTCTCCAGAGTCCTCGAGATCCATGGCAGGATTGCGCTCCAGAGCCATGCCACACTTTGGGCAGGCCCCTGGTTTATCCGACTCCACGCCCGGACACATCGGACAAAAATACTTTGCCGTGGCTGGCGGCACCACGGCTTCTGTAGGCGCATGATGCTCGTGCTGGCAGCAGCTCCGTTTGGGTGGCGGAGGCGCTGCGTGACAACACGAGGCAGGAATTGCAGATTTGTTCGAATCAGAGGGTGCCTTCATGGAAGTGAATGGGTGCTGTGTTGATGAGTGAAAGACCAAGTATCAAATAAGCCCTTCTGCCACATGACCAACACGTCGTAGCAAGAAGGGCTTTGAAGAGTTGCCTGCCTACCATGCAGTTACTTCGGCAGCTTACCGAGATACTTGGCTTGATTGGCCTCGAACTTTTTGATGCACGGTTTGCAGCAGAATTTGATCTCTTGGCCATCGTAAACTTTGGTGATGGCTTTGCCCATGCTGCCAAGTTCATTGCCACTGACGAGGCACGTTTTCAGTGGATAGGCTTTGGCCTCAGCAGCTTGTAGGCCCAAGGGCATGGAGATGGCCATGAAGGCAAGAGTGACAAGAGAAGCGAGTTTGGTTTTCATGATGTGGATGTGTGTGGTTTTGTGGTTTCTGTAGCATGATGGCGAGTGCCATCAAAAGCGAATGAGCACTCCAGCCCCAAGTCCGAATTCGGAGTGGTATTGTGTGATCAAGGAGGTGTGGCGCGTCAGGGTGTAGTCTGCCCCAGCAGTCCACTCCCAGCGCGTATTCGTGTCATACTCCACACGGCCAAAAATACCGAGACGGGAGGTGAGCTGAAATCGTTTGGCCAATGTGAGACGGGCATCCCCTTCACTGTCTATGCTGAGGCTGGACCAAACCATGAGCGGCAGACGATAGTTCACACCAACGACAGCACGATCCTCAGCATCAGGATCATTGGTCAGGCGAACTCCGGCAAAGGCCTGGAGGTTTGCATTGAAGTATCGCTGATAAACGGCCTCCACTTCGTATTGCGGATTGTCCACTCCTTGCCAGCCGATTTCCCAACCAAACAAAAGATCGTTCTTCGGATTCATCCAGGTGAGCAGTCCCTCACTCATGTGAGACTGCAGAGAAGCTGCCCCCCAGACGTAACTCATGTCATGGTCGTGCTCCCCAAGACCTGAGGCCTGATGCAGACTGTGCTCTTCTGGCATCGAGGCTGACGTGCGAACTGCGGAGGAATCCAGCATGTCCTCCTCGCGCTCATAACGAAAGACCCGGGCCATGCCCGACATGATGTGATAAAGAATGTGGCAGTGAAACATCCAGTCACGGTCTTCATTCGCCTCAAATTCGACCTTGCGTGAGGTCATGGGAGGCACGTCCACTGTATGCTTCAGCGGTGAACGCGCGCC
>JAIXVB010000318.1 GCA_027483245.1 Verrucomicrobiaceae bacterium
CAGATGACTTCAGGGAAGGAACTGATGCGCACCAATGACTTCCTGGTCATGCTGAATCAGATGATCTGGAAGGACATCAGCTACAACATCCGCATGGAGCCCGGGGTGCAGAGTCCCGAGGAGACGCTCGATTTGGGCAGTGGTTCCTGCCGTGACAGCGCTTGGCTGATGGTGCAAATTTTGCGTCAACTCGGCATGGCGGCACGGTTTGTCAGCGGTTACCTGATTCAGCTGAAAGCAGACGTGAAATCCCTGGACGGACCCAGCGGCACGGAAGTCGATTTTACTGACCTGCATGCTTGGTGTGAGGTTTATTTGCCCGGCGCTGGCTGGGTGGGCCTGGACCCGACCTCGGGTTTGTTTGCGGGTGAAGGGCATATCCCTCTGGCCGCGACGCCTGATCCGACCAGTGCTGCGCCCGTGACGGGTGCTATCGATAAATGCGAGGTCGAGTTCACTCATGAGATGAGTGTGACGCGCATTTTTGAATCCGCTCGTGTCACGAAACCTTACACACCTGAGCAATGGGAGAAAATTGAGGCGCTCGGTTATCAGATCGATGATGAACTGGTCGAGGGGGATGTCCGCCTCACCATGGGTGGTGAGCCGACCTTTGTCAGCATTGATGACATGGAAGGCGACGAATGGAACACAGGTGCTGTTGGCCCGACCAAGCGTCTGCTTTCAGGCCAGCTGATCAAAAAGCTGCGGCACAAATTTGGCCCAGGTGGGTTGCTGCATTACGGCATGGGCAAATGGTATCCGGGTGAGCCTTTGCCACGTTGGTCGTTAGGCTGTTACTGGCGCAAAGACGGCGTGCCAGTCTGGACGGACGATTCTTTGATCGCCGATGAATCGAAGAGCTATGGTCATGACGAAAACATCGCCGAACGTTTTGGGGTGGCCCTGACGGCGGCCCTGGGCGTGAGCCCAAAATGGCTGAAGCCGGGCTACGAAGATGCTTTCTATTACCTGTGGAAAGAAAAGCGCATGCCCGTGAATGTGGACCCGCTGAAGTCCAATCTCAAAGATGAGCTCGAGCGCAAACGTCTGGCGCGCATCTTTGAAGAAGGCTTGGATAAAATTGTCGGTTTTGCCCTGCCTTTGCAGCGCAACCATGTGGGTGATGAACTGAAGTGGCAGAGTGGTCCCTGGTATGTTCGTGACAACACGATGTATCTGATCCCTGGCGATTCGCCGATGGGCTTGCGCCTGCCTCTGGACTCTATCCCTTGGGTCAGTGCCGGAGACTATCCATGGATCTATCCCACCGATGCCTCCAAGGACTGGCCTGAACTGCCGCCACGTCCTGATAGCCGCCAGCAAGTGCTGAGTGGTCTGGGAGATGTCTTGGACGGTCTCGGACCTGTGGCGGAAAGCTACAGCAAGGGGCTCTATGCGGGCCAAGGCAAACCAGAGCGCCGCAGACTGCCCGCCTTGACGGAAGATGACATCGATCCAGCCAATCCGCATGCTCGCTTTCCTGCGCCGGGTGAGTCTGCCCCGTGGATCATCCGCACGGCTTTGTGCCTGGAAGCGCGTGAGGGCCGTCTGCATGTCTTCATGCCGCCTGTGGAGCAGACAGAGGACTACTTGGATCTCGTCGCTGCCATTGAAGATGTGGCCACGACGCTGAAACTGCCGGTTATCATCGAGGGCACCCCGCCTCCTTACGATCCGCGCATGCAAGTCATTAAAGTCACGCCTGACCCAGGCGTGATCGAGGTCAATATGCACCCCGTGAAGACGTGGAGTGAGCTGGTGGATAACACCAAAATTCTCTATGACGAAGCGCGTCAAACTCGCCTTGGCACCGAGAAGTTCATGGTCGATGGCCGCCACACAGGCACGGGAGGAGGCAATCACATCGTGCTCGGGGGTGAGTCACCTCGCCATTCGCCGTTCCTGCGTCGCCCAGATTTGCTGAAGTCCATGCTGGGCTACTGGCACAATCATCCCTCACTCAGCTACTTGTTCAGCGGCCTTTTCATTGGCCCGACCAGTCAGCACCCGCGCGTGGATGAGGCACGAAACGATGCGCTTTTTGAGATGGAATTGGCGTTCCGTGAATTGGATCGCAACACTCAACTGCATGGTCACACCACGCCTTGGCTGGTCGATCGCATCTTCCGCAACCTCTTGGCCGATGCCACGGGCAACACGCACCGCACGGAATTCTGCATTGATAAAATGTTCGATCCAGGGAGCAGCACAGGTCGCCTTGGACTGGTGGAACTGCGCTCTTTTGAAATGCCGCCGCACCCTGAAATGAGTCTGGCTCAGCAACTCCTCATGCGTGCAGCGATTGCTCGATTCTGGAAGGAGCCGTATGAGCAGAAACTCGTTCGCTGGGGCACGGAACTCCACGACCGTTTCTTACTCCCCCACTTTGTTTGGGATGACTTCAAAGACGTCATGGATGACTTCAAAGCTGCTGGGTATGACATGACCCCAGATTGGTTCGAGCCGCACTTTGAGTTCAAATTCCCCTCGATTGGTGAGATCAATCAACGCGGGGTGAATGTGGAGATTCGCACGGCGCTGGAGCCCTGGCATGTCTTGGGTGAAGAGGCCACCGCTGGTGGCACGGCGCGTTATGTGGACAGCAGTTTGGAACGTGTCCAGATCAAGACCGCAGGACTCGTGAACAATCGTTATGTCATCACCTGCAATGGCCGCGTGGTGCCTCTGCATCCGACCGGTGTGAATGGTGAGTACGTGGCGGGTGTCCGTTATCGTGCGTGGCAACCCCCGAACTGCCTGCAACCCACCATTGGCATTCATGCGCCGCTGAATTTCGACATCGTGGACAGTTGGAATGATCGCAGTCTGGGTGGGGCAAACTACCATGTCACCCATCCCGGTGGCCGTAGTTTCGACACTTTCCCGGTGAACGGTTACGAGGCTGAAAGTCGCCGTCGCTCGCGTTTCTTCGCCATGGGGCACACTCCTGGAAAGGTCCAACCCATCGCCCTGCCACAGGTGCCGGAATTCCCCTTCACCCTGGATTTGCGTCTGGGTTGAGTGGCTTGACCTGTGCTCAGCAGTTCCTGTTTCGGGAGCTGCTGGGCGTGGTTTTGATACGGAAGGAACCAGGCTTGATGCCGCTGTTACCTCCAGCCCTGTATCACTGGCGTGTGCAGGTTTTTGCGCTTTGGTATTGGCATGAAGCCTGTTTTTGAAAAAGTCCCGCGCCGTGACTGGGAGTCCTTTCACTGTGAAGTCGTGCATGGGCCGGATTACGGCACGCGATGGCATTTCCACCCGGAATACCAGATCACCTTGGCGATCCGCAGTCGCGGTCATCGAGTGGTGGGGGACAACATCGCGCCGCTCACCGACGGTGATCTTGTGCTGGTCGGGTCGAACCTGCCGCACGTCTGGCACCAGGATGATGGCATCGGTCATGTGGACGCGATCATCATCCGGTTTGAAGAGGCGTTTCTCGGCAAAGACCTCATGAACCTGCCTGAGATGGAAGGGGTGCGTCGTCTTTTGCGTCGAGCCGGCCGTGGACTGGAGGTGCGTGGGCAGGCGCGGAAAGAGATCACCCAACGTTTGCGACACCTCGCCGACGCGGATGGCCTGACTCGGGTGGTAGATTTGCTGGCGGTGCTGGATCTCATGGCCCGTGCCAAGGACCTGCGCCCGCTTTCCAGCGCGGGTTATGAACCCACCCTGCATGCCACGGATCAGGGCCGCATGGAACGTGTCTGTGACTACATTCATCAGCATCTAACGGAGGACATCGACCGCGCTCAGCTGGCCAAGCTCGCGCATCTGAGTGAGGGCGCTTTCAGCCGATTTTTCCGCAGTCGCACAGGCAAGACGGTGCCGGAATACATCAACGAAGTCCGCATCGGGCGTGCCTGCCGCATGATTGCGGAGGATCAAAACAACATCACCGACATCGCCTTGGACTGCGGTTACCGAAATCTCGCCAACTTCAACCGTCGCTTCCGTGAGGTCGTTGGCAGCACCCCGCGTGAATATCGGACGCAAATGCGCAGTTTCGGAGGCAAGGGCAGTTGAGCCCGGCCTAACTGATTGGAAAAAAACTTCGCACTTTCTGAACAACAGAGGTGAAAGACCCTCATGAGGTCTGCGTTTAGGCGGCTGACACCCCCATAAACGCCCATGAAACTCTCCATCGCTGCACTCCTGCTGGCCCTCTCCCTGGTCAGTGTTCAGGCCATGTCCCCTGAGGACTTGCGTGCCAAAGCGGCTCAGATCGACCAACTCGTCTCCGCCAACCTCGAGAAACATAAGATCCAGCCCAACGCCCCCGTCAGTGACGAGATTTTTGTGCGTCGCATCTATCTGGACATCGCGGGCCGCATCCCGACGCTGAAAGAAACCACCGAATTCCTCGCCGATACGACCGCTGAGAAGCGCGCGAAATTGATCGACGAACTGCTCGCCTCCGATGGCTACGTGCAAAACTTCGCCAACTACTGGAACGACATTCTGCGGGTGAAGTCCCAGCTCACCATGGGCAACAGCCAGCCTGCAGGAGCTGCCTATGCGAACTGGGTGCGCGACTCTTTGGCCCAAAACAAGCCGTATGACAAAATGGTGCGCGAGATGCTCACCGCCGATGGCAAGACCTATGAAAATGGTGCCGTGGGCTTTTACATCCGCGACTACAACATGCCGTTGGATAACATGGCGGTGACCACGCAGGTCTTTTTGGGCACCAGCATGGTCTGTGCGCAGTGCCACAATCACCCCTTCGATAAGTGGACTCAGATGGACTACTACCAGATGGCGGCTCACAGCTATGGCATGACCGGCACCAACGGCCTTGCCAATCCCATGCTGGCTCAGGCCTTTTATGGCAAGAGCACACGAAAGACCAAAAAGGGCGAGCCTGCGATGAATGCCAAGCTCCCTGGTGGGCTAGAGCGCAAGGATGTCAGCCGGGCCATGAGCGAGATCCTGCGCCCGCTGCGCTACAACACGGTGTTGGATCAGACCGACACCAAGAAGCTGCTGCTGCCCCACGATTATCAATACAGCGATGCCAAGCCGAAGCAGGCCATTGAGCCACTCATCCCAGCGGCCTTCTCGAAGGACGGCAAAATCGTCAAAGAGGGTGAAAAGCCCATCGATTCGTATGCGCAGTGGTTGGCTTCGAAAGAGAACCCACGCTTCACGTTGGTCATCGCCAATCGCCTTTGGAAAAAAGCCATGGGCATGGGACTGATCGAACCGGTCGATGAAATCACGGATTCCACCGTGCCGAGCAATCCTCAGCTCATGAGCTTCCTCGAGCAGACGATGAAGGACCTCAATTACGACATGAAGGCCTACCTGCGTCTTGTCTTCAACAGCGCCACGTATCAGCGTGCGGCTAACACCAAGGATGTGGAACTGGGCGAGGTTTATCATTTTCAAGGTCCTCTTCTTCGTCGCATGAGCGCCGAGCAGATCTGGGACAGCATGGTCGCCCTTTACAAGCCAGCTCCTGACACACCGAGCATGGAGTCCAAGATCGATCGCGACATCATCATCCGCCGTGTGGAGTGGCTGGATCGCTCGCTGAATGCCCTCACACCTGAAGAACTCGCTGCGGGAGCTGCGAAGATCGCGAATGTGCAGAAGCAGCTCTCCGCTGATGTCCGCAAAGCCCAGGAGCAACTCACGGAAGCCAGCAAGAATAAGGATGAAGCTGCCATCCGCGCGGCCAAAAAAGTCGTCTCCAATCAACGCCGTGCGATTGATGAAGCTGCCGAAGAAATCATTTACACGATGGGCTTCAATAAGTTCGCTGAACTGGCCAAGAACGGCAAACTCAAGGAGCAAGTTGATGACATGGAGTTCGCCAAAGAAATCTCCAATGTCATCCGCAGCAAAGAAGGAGCGGACCTCGATATCGATGAAGCCCTCAACATCATGGCCAAACAGCAACGCAGCCGCCTCACCGCGGCGCAGCAGGCTCGTCTGAAGCGCGATGCGGATCAGCTCAAGGTCGAAGACAAAAAAGACCTGGCTGCTCTGAAGGCCTGGGAAAGCTTCCGCGACACTTACATGATGCGTGCCGCAGATCTGCGTAGCCCAGCCCCGAATGGTCACTTCCTCCGCGAGTTCGGTCAAAGTGATCGTGAACTGGTGGAGAACTCCAACGATGATGCCACCGTTGGCCAGGCGCTGATGTTGTTGAATGGCAAGACCTTCACTCAAATGCTGAACCCCTACACGATGATTTCACGCTCTCTGCGCCGTGCGAAGACCGCTGAGGAAACCATCGACACGATTTATCTCAGCCTTTTCAGCCGCAAAGCCAGCGCTGAGGAGCATGCGATGCTGAAAGAGGTGGTCGGCAACAACACTCTCGTCGGCCAAGGCGATGCTCTCTGGGCTGCGCTGAACACTCGCCAGTTTTATTTCATTCAATAACACGCCTCGCTGAACCCTCAGAGAACTCACCCCCATGAGCCCCTTCTCCCATTCCCTCAATCGCCGCTCTTTTGTCACCAAGGCAGCGCAATCATTTCTCGGCGTCACCGCACTCGGGCAGCTTGGCAATCAAGCGTTTGCGATTCCCGGTGAAAACACCTCGCCCCTGAAGCAGGTGGCCACGGCGCGCAATGTCATTTACCTCTACATGACGGGCGGCATGAGCCATCTGGACACGTGGGATCCGAAGCCTGACAATGCCGAAGTGATGGGGCTGACGAAGACGATCAACACCAAGACGGATGGCATTCGCCTCAGTGAAAACTTGCCGCTCCTGGCCCGTCAGTCGGAGAAGCTGGCCATCGTGCGCAGCATGACTTCGACCCAAGGTGCCCATGAGCAGGGGCAGTATTACCAGCGGACGAGTTACACGCAGCGCAGCAGCATTCGCCATCCTTCCATGGGAGCTTGGTTGGAGAAATTTCAGAATCGTGGCAACCCGACACTTCCGGGCAGCGTCATGATTGGCAATGACAGCCGCCATCCTGGAGCAGGGTTCTTTGAGGCTAAATTCGCGCCGCTGATGATCAATGACCCTGAGAGTGGCATCTCCAATGTGCGACCCAACTCCTGGTTCACCGAGGAGCGCCTGACCAATCGCCTCAGCGTCGCCAAGCAGCTCGACCAAAAGTTTGCAGAGACCTACAATGTCAAAAATGTGCGTGCTTACAGTGACATGTATGACGACGCCGTGAAGGTGATGAAGAGTGAAGAGCTGAAGGCCTTTGACCTCAGCGCGGAGCCTGCTGCCTTGCGTGAAAAGTATGGTCGGGATCGTTTCGGTCAGGGCTGTTTGCTCGCCCGCCGTTTGGTGGAGCATGGAGTGCGGCATGTGGAAGTTTCCTTTGGAAATTGGGACACGCACAATGCCAACTTCACGCGGGTGCCTGAACTGGCCGATGAGCTGGATGCCGCGCTGAGCACGTTGCTGCAAGATCTGGAGGCCCATGGTTTGTTGGGCGAGACGCTGGTGGTGCTGGCGACTGAGTTTGGCCGCACGCCCGAGGTGAATGCCAATGACGGACGCGATCACCATCCTTCAGGCTTTAGCTGCGTGCTGGCCGGCGGCGGCATCCGGGGTGGGCAGGTCTTTGGCGCGACGGATGAGAAAGGTGACAAGGTGATCGAGAACCCCGTCACCATTCCTGACTTCAATGCGACCATCGGTTACGCCCTCGGTCTGCCTCTGGACCAAGTGCTCTACTCACCCACGAAGCGCCCGTTCACCATTGCAGACAAGGGCAAGCCGCTGACGCAGCTCTTCGGTTGATCTTTGTGCCAATTCTAATCGAACTTAAAAGGGCGGCAGCGATGCCGCCCTTTTATTTAGGCCTGCTGGCTGATGAAGGTCACCTCACGGCGATTGGCGGGCAGTTGTTTGGCGTAAACCGGGCCTGGGGCAAAAGCGCGAACGCGTTTCAAGAGGTTGGGCAGTTGAGCTTCCACGCCTCGATCATTCATCTTCATCGTGAGGATCAAGGTCTGCGGACGCAGTCGCTGGCAGAGTGGCTCGATGTAACGCAGCACGATCTCTGGGGCGAGGTTCATGTCTGAGACCAGCAGGTCCACATGCTCTGGCAGGTAATCAAAAGGAATCTCCCCAGCCGGCAGTCCGATGTGGTCATAGTGGGGATGCTGGCTGACCCGGCTATCCATCTCGCCCGTGTCCACGCCGATGACCTTCATGCCATGCTGAAGCAGTGACCACGAGGCCCCACCGGGTGCGCTGCCGAGTTCGAGGGCTGATTTTCCGTGCAACTTTTCGCCTTCATTCAAACCTAGCCAAGACAGCGCCTGCTCCATTTTTAACCAAGCTCGGGAGGGTGAATCCTCGGGAAGCTGGAAGCGGGGCAGGGCACCTGGAGCGGGATGGGCGTGTGCGCTGTGAAGATGGGTGCCGACGAACCATGCTTCCCCTTCTTCACCCACAATGACATCGATGATGTGCTGGCTCTTCGGCACGAGCGGGCAGACTTGGGCGATCTCTGCATGGATGATATCGATCTTTTCCCAGACCTCGTCCGGCACACCATCCTCCGCAGTGATGCGAGGAAAAACATGCAGCGCACTGGCTTGCAGACCCGCCTCTGTGAGGCGCTGAGCCACCTCTGCGGCGCTGCGTGCCATGCCGAGGGAGCGCCCGCTCACGGCAGCAAAACAGGCCTTCAACTCGAAGTCGGCGGGTGGTTCCTCCTGCGCCTTCCAGGTGATGAGCTGGGGCCGCATGAAGGCAGGCGTGAGCAGACCTCCGAGACGACTCGCGACTTCGCGTTTCAAGGCAGGCTCAGAGCCCGCGCGGCAGGTGGTGAAGAGGTAAGTGGACATCTGAGGAGGTGGGAAAAAAGAAGCGGCGTGGCTCACACCACGCCGCTGATGATTGAATGGGGGTCGTTGAAGCAGGGCTTACTTGGCTTCCACGGCTTTCCAGGCACCAAAGTTGGCTCCGGCAGCGATCCACTTTTTGATCAGCTCCTGGTCGGCGGCGCTGACGCGGTCGCCTTTGCCTTCTGGGGGCATGGCATACTCGTCAGACTCTGGCAGGGCCATGGTCTTGAGCAGCCAGCTGGCCTCGGGTTTGCCTGCGACGACGTTTTCGTCGGGATAATCTTTTCCACCTTTGAGGATGGCTTCCGCACTGTCCAGGGCCAGACCGCCCTTGGGCTTCTTGATCTTGCCGTTGTCTTCGTGCTCTTTCTCATGGCACTTGAAGCAACTGGTTTTCAGGATTGGCAGGATCTGCTTTTCGAAATCCACCGGCGCATCCTGAGCGGAAGCGGAGACGGCGAAGGCGGCGGTGAGGGCTGCAAGAGCGAGCTTGGTTTTCATGGGATGTGGGGTCAGTGAGCGCTATGTTGGGCGGCACGCCTCTTTTGGTCAAGAAGAAGGCTTCCCGAGTTCAATCAAGATTTGCAGACCGTGCGGCTCGATGTTTTTCGCGGTGACAATGCCCCCACAGCTTTCGATGCAGGTTTTGACAATCGATAACCCCAGTCCCGTGCCGCCTGTCTCGCGGGTGCGGGCGATGTCCACCCGGTAAAAGGGCTCAAACAAGCGCGGCAGGCTCTCCTCTGGCACGCCGGGGCCGTGATCGGTGAGCGTGATCTGCACATGGCTCTCGGTGGTGGTGCCGCTGATGTCGATGATGCTGCCAGCCGCATGAAGGCGGGCATTGCGCAGGATGTTGCCGATGGCACGGCGGAGGAAATGGGGCACCGCACTCACCTGGAGATCCAGAGGGATGTGCAGGCTCAGTTCATCGATGGGGATGGCCTCCATCTGCGCCACCTCATGCACCAGCTCCAGCAGCGGCACCAGCTCCACCGTGCGCTGGCTGGGGCCGAGAGAGACTTTGGAAAAAGACAGCAGCTCATTCACCAATGACGAGATCTGGCGCAGCTCATCCCGCACATCCGCCAGTCGTGTGGCCTCAGCGGCGGTGATCCGCTGCTCGACGATGCTCAGGCTCATTTCCATGCGTGAGATCGGCCCGCAGAGTTCATGGGCGATGTCTCCCAAAAAGCGTTTCTGTCCGCGCACCAATCCGTCCAGCTGAATGGCCATGTGATTCACCGCGTGGCCTAGCCGCCCCAGTTCATCTCCCCGATCTTCAGGCACCCGAACCTCGAAGCGCCCTTTAGCGATCTCCTCAGTCGCCTTCATATTCGCCCGGATCGTGCCCGTGATGCCCTGAACAAAGGGCAGCCAAAGCAGGGCGGAGATGGCCATGGCTCCAAACAAGCCAACCAGCCAGGGACGGATGTCAAAGAACAGTCCGTGCCCCGTCATGCTCGGGGTCGCGATGATCAACATCAGCGGCCCCTCCACCCGCCGCCAGCCGGTGGGCGGGGGCAGACGGATGCCTGCGTAATAGAGTGGCGGCTGCCCTGCCTGAACGAGGAAGGTGCCCAGTCGTGACGGCATGCCTTCCAGTTCACGCGCGGGGGGCGGCGGTGCGCGATCCTGATTCGGCATTTCATCGCCGAATAAAAATTGTTCCAAAGGATCTTGCTCGTGCGGCGGTGGGTCCCGAGGGGGCGGAGGTCCTTCTCCGGCGCGGCGCGGACGTTCGGGATTCATGTCCTTCAGCTTTTGATGGACCTCCTCTGGCAGTGTCATCGCCTCACCTGCCACCACGCGCTCGGGCAGATTGAAAAGACAGGCTTGCACGTCATGCCGTGCGGAGAACGAGCTCAAAACCTCCGTCCACTGGTCCTTCGGACGTGTGCTCAGCGCCTCATGCGTCTGCTGGCCGATCGCCTGCAAACGATCCCCTGCGATGCCTCCCAAGGCTCCTCTCAGTCCCTCACTGAACTGCCAATGCAGCACCCCCACAAACGTCGCCGCCAGCACGATCACATTCACCAACAGCCAGAGCAGGATGCGGGTGTAAAGGTTAAGGGGGCGAGTCATGGGCGGGGTTCAGTGGTCAGTGGTCAGTGGTCAGTTTGCGGGGCGCGCCATGACTTTATTTTCTTCAGCCCTTCTACCCTTCTGGGTTGATGAACAAATAGCCTGCGCTCCGGACCGTTCGGATGAAGCGTGGCTCGTGAGCATCGTCTCCAAGCTTCTTTCGCAGGGCGGCAATGTGGACATCGATGCTGCGATCAAACACCTCGTATTCACGATCGCGCAGAGACTCGATCAACGCCTCTCGTGAGCGAATTCGGCCCCGGGATTTCATCAGCGCGGTTAGAATGTCAAATTCCACCGGGGTCAGCAAAAGCGGCGCATTGTTCAGGGTTGCGATTCGTGCATCTAGATTTAGGCGCACCGCTCCGACCACCAGCTCCTTCGCGGCAGGCTCTTGCGGCGTGGTTTGGGACAGCGTCGCCCGCCGAGTCACCGCACGCAGTCGCGCCAACAGTTCGCGGGTGGAAAAAGTCTTGGGCAGATAATCATCCGCACCGATCTCCAGCCCCACAATCCGGTCCGCTTCCTCGCCACGGGCCGTCAGCATCAGGATCGGCACCGCAGACTTGGCTCGGATGCGCCTCAGCACTTCAAAGCCGTCACAGCCCGGCAGCATCAGATCCAGGATCACCGCATGCCACAGACCTGTCACGGCACGCTCGGCACCTTCAGGCCCGGTGTGTACCATCTCCACCGCATACCCCATCGGCTCCAGATAATCTCGTATCAGACCGCAGAGCTTACGGTCATCATCGATCACCAGCACATGGGTGCGGCCATCAGGCGGGGAAGGGGCATCAGCAGACATTCGTTCAACTTAAACGGGCTCCCCCACACACGCAGCGTGGATTTACATCCGCTTAACAAATCTCATCTCTGCTGCTCACAGAGTCTTTACTTCGTGCACGCATCTTGTCGGCACTTTTCCTTTTCATGACGATGATTGCCGCTCCCTCAGACTCTGCCTCCCTCGCACGGGATTTCGAGATGGAGAGCCTCTGTCGCAGTCACTGGGCACGACTTCATGCCACCGCCTGTCAACGCGGACTGCCAGCGGTGGAGGCTGCGGATGCGGTCCAGGATCTGTTTCTTCAGCTCCTTCGCAGTGGCCAGATGTCCCGCCTTTTAACGCTGCCCTCGGCTCACCAAACCGCTTATCTTCAGATGAAACTGCGCTCCGTCATGCGCAATCGCTGGCGCGACGCCCACTGTCAGCGTCGGGGTGGACAATCCATGCACCTGCCTTTGCATGAACTGGATGAGGTGCCCCATGACATCGAGACCCCCGCCACTCAGCACGATCTCGTCTGGCTTCGTCAATGCCTGGAACAGGCGCTAGGCCGTCTCCGACATGAAATGCGACCCCACACCTGGAACCGTGTCAGCACTCAGATCACCGCCGTTCGTGCCACCTGTGAATCGAACGCACACCGCGCCGCCCTCCTCCGCGCCCGCCTGCGTCTTCGCACCCTCCTGCG
>JAIXVB010000247.1 GCA_027483245.1 Verrucomicrobiaceae bacterium
AATGTCGATGGCAAGCTGCGTGAGGACAAAGACGCCTATGATGTCATGCGTGCCACCTTCCCTGCGGGCACTGTCAGTGGCAGTCCCAAAGTGCGCGCGATGGAGATCATCAACGAAGTCGAAAAGAGCAAACGCAATGCCTATGCAGGCGCGGTTGGCTACTTCGGCTTCGATGGCAATTTGGACAGCTGCATCGCCCTGCGCACCTGCGTGGTGAAAGATGGCAAAGCCTACGTGCAGGCCGGAGCTGGCATTGTCGCCGACTCCGACCCTAGCAGTGAATATCAAGAGACCGTGAACAAGGCCACCGGCATGCTGCGCGCCATCGAATGGGCGCGTCAGCTGGGGCAGTGATCTCACTCATGGATAGGCAGTGGCGGGAAAGAAAACGGAGACTGAACTCGGTGGAGAAGATCTCTTTGTGAAATCAACGTGTCCAGCCGCAACTGTGCTGCGGTTGATTTGAGAAACTTCCTCAGCTCAATTGCTCTGCACATTCCTCTGCGGGGTAAGTCCAGATCTCACTCAGCGTCGGATGATAATGCGGAATTAAAGCGAACTGCTGAACGGTGGAGCGATAGTGCATGGCGATCACCACTTCATGAATCAACTCCGTCGCGTGAGGTCCCACAACCACTGCGCCCAAGATCTCGCCAGTGGTCTGATGAGCCAGCATCTTCACGAAACCTTCGGTCTCGCCCATCGTTAGGCTTTTGCCATGATCATTGAAAGGGTAACTGGCAGCGACAAAAGGGATGCCCTGTTTTTTTAACTCGGCCTCCCCTGCCCCGACGGCAGCCACCTGAGGATGTGAGAAGACACCGAAGAGTAATAAACGATAGTCGATCTCTTCATCCACCGCTTGTCCCTGGATCCATCGATGCGCATTTCGTGCAGCGATCTCTCCTTGCTGAATCGCCACGTGCACGACGTCCAAAGGACTGCATACATCTCCTGCTGCAAAGATGTGCGGCTGGGTGCTCTGCTGGGTGGGTTTCACGGAGATCTTCTTTCCCGTAAGGCCCACATGCGCCTCAGCCAGAGCCAGTCCTTCCGTGGCCGGTCCACGCCCCATCGCCACTAGGATCTGATCCACCGTGACGCTGCGTTCACGCTCGCCCTGTCGGAACTCGATGTGTTTCCTGCCATTCACTTGAGTGACTCGATGAATGCTGGTGCCCAAAAAACAGTCGATGTCGCGATGAGCATAAGCGGCTTCGATCACCCGACTGCATTCTGGATCTAGCCCCGTCAAGAACTGAGCCCCACGCTGAATGATCGTCACTTGGCGCCCAACCCCCTCCAGATAATGCGCCATCTCCAGCGCAATCGCCCCGCCTCCGAGCACCGCAAAAGAATTCGGCAGAGCCTCGGCGTCCAGAACCTCATCACTGGTCCAGAAACCCGCTTCAGCCAATCCAGGAATGGATGGTACAGTGGCCACGGATCCTGTCGCAATGCAGAAGGTCTTTGCCTTCAATCGAAACGAAGATGTGCCATCTCGTGGCAAGACCTCAATCTCATGCGTCCCGACAAACTGAGCATGACCACGATACAGAGTGAATCGTCCATCTTCGAGCTGGCCCTGACGATAGCTTGCAAAGTCAGCGATCAAGGTTCGCTTCCGATCTCGAATCGCACGAATGTCCGCACCCAACACTTGCGCTGACAACCCAAACTCCGCAGCGCGTCGAATGCTCAGATTTCGATCGGCGGATTCGATCAGGGTCTTGCTCGGCATGCAACCGCGCAGGATGCACAGCCCACCCAACTCCGCTGCACCATCCACCACGGCCACGCTCATTCCCAGCGAATGGGCCGTGCGCGCCGCCGCATAACCACCACTGCCGCCGCCAATCACGATGAAATCAAAATGGGTCTCGCTCATGCCACCTTGCTGTAGCATGAGAAGCGATCTCCACAAGACCCCGATCAAGGTCGCGTGACACGCAATTTCATGAAGGCTCGGGTTTCGGTGGGCAGGGTCACACTGGCGCGGACGGTTTGAACCCCACCGGTCGTGCTCAGAACTTGGTGCGTGACACCTGCCGTGCTCCAGCCAGTGAGGGTGGTGCTCCACTCGACCTCGTAAGTGACATCGGTGGCGGTAACAGGACGCGTGTAGATGAGCTGACAAACGCCACCGGGCTGGGGTGGCAGCGCCTGAGTGCCCGCTCCTGCCGAACCGTAACTCAGTGCGTATTCCAGCAGATTTTCCAGGCCGTTTTGATCAGGATCCATCAAGTCTCCAGCGATCGCAGGCGTGTTCGCAGAGGCACCAAATCGAGCCAACCGCCATGAGTCGATGGGACGATCTTTGATCAAGATGCTGGCACTCGGTTGAGCTGGCAGACGATAGATTGAACTCGGTTGAAGTGTCACGGTCACTTCTTCATCCCCTTCGGCCAGAGAATCCGACAGAGGCGTGACCTGAAGGGCTGCGGTGGATGCATTGGCCTCAAACATGGTCGTGCCCGAAAGCGCGTTGTAATCAGCCGCAGAAGCACTGCCAGCGATCGAATAATTCAGAGCCAAAGGCATGTCCAAAGCTCCCGTGCGAGCAAGCGTGACCTGAGCAGGGATACCACCTTCTTCCTGAGCTGTGCCTGAGACCGTGAAGCTGATGTTTGGGTAAGCAACCTGTACTGTCACATCCTCGAAGCTTGTTACCTCGCCATCCGTTGCAGTTAGGCGTAGAACATGATTCCCCTCGGTGCTGAAGGTTGCCGTGGTCACGGCTACCGTGGCATCCGCAAAAGCCACACTACCAGGGCCGCTGATCAGCGACCAAGCACTGGTCACGGGATCCCCTGTGGCTTCATCATCGTTGATGCTGCCGGTGAGCTGCTTGGCGGCTGCACTGGTGAGCGTCGATGTCGGGGCAGCATCAGCGATTGGTCCCGTATTCGTCGCCGCACCGGAAACCCGCACTTGAGAGAAAAGCGCCCGCGCTGGACGAGTGGCGCTGCCACTGATGCTCGCGATGCCTGCCCGTGTGGTCGAAGCCATAGCCAGGGTCGTATTCGCTCCCACCTGTGTCCAATTCACCGCATCGGTGGAGTGATGAGCCGAAAAGACATTGGCAGCGCGAGTGACGCGCAACCAACGAGGTCCAGGAGGCACGCTGAGATTCGTGCTGCTGCTGGCCATTCCACCCGCAGTGGATCGTGTCGTGAAAGTCAGCGCACTGTTTCCACTGAAAGTCAGCACCGCTGAACGTGCATTGGCAGCCGTGCTCTCCCGAATCATCACGCCTGATCGGAAACTGCCAAACGCGCCGTCCACGCCTTCAAACCGGCCCACGATCTCACCTGCACCATTGAGCCCCGTATGCGTGAAATGAAAGACATCACTGGTGCCGGTCAAACTCGATCCTGCCGACTGATTTTGAATGAAATCACCGCGCACATCTTCAGTTCCCGTCACCGCCGTCCCCGTGATTCCAATGTCCTGACCTAACCAAAGATTGGCACCCGGATTCACCGTAACGATCACCTCAGCAAAGCTATTGAGCAAACCCGCATCCGTCACCGTGCAGCGCAAAACGTAACGCCCTGCCGCTGAGAATATAGCCGTCGTTTCCGCAAGGCCACTGCTGCCAAAAGTCACCGTTCCAGGTCCCGATGGGCGAGTCCAAAGCACCGTAGTTTCAGAGATCGGCTGATCATCACTGACCTCGGCGGCGAGGATCAATCCACAGCCCGTGGGCAGGGCAATCTCTGAACGTACTGGCTTAGTAATCCGCACACTTGGCGGATGATTGCCACCCGAGTCCAGCACGGTCAAGGTCACCGACTCAGCACCCACAATGCTGTATTTGGACGACGGCAGAAGGGACACTTGTAGCGTCTCCGCTCCCTCCACCAAACCATCTGAGATGGCTCTGACTTCGCGGGTGAGACGACGCTCGCCGGGGGCAAAGGTGAGCGTGCCCGACATACCTGTGTAATCCACCCCCGAGGTCGCGGTTCCATCCGCCATCAAATTAACCACCAACGGACCCGCGACGGATCCTGTGCGAGTGAGCACAAACGAAGCTTCATCCCCCGATTGCTCGTATGCAAACGCATTTCCCTGAGCCAGCGTGACACGAGGCTCATTGTCACGAATGAAGAGCGTGTGAAAGCTGCCATTGTTGGTTAGGCTAGCACCATAGGCAAAGGACAGTTTGAGGGTGACGTGCTCTTCAAACTCAGGCAAGAGATCGTCGATCACCGCAACGGCAATGTCCTTTTGAGTGGTGCCTGGAGCAAAGGTTATTGAACCTGCCACAAGGTCTGTGTCCACGCCGCTGCCCGTGGCGCTGTTGGTATCAATGATGTAATCCACCACGATCTCATTCACTGGATCTGCCGCAGAAAGCACGACGGGAATGGCAAAGGCGGAATCGCCCTCCGTCTTCACACTGCGCCGTGTCGCAAACGAGGCCGTGCGTGCGAGCCCCGAGTCATCATCTGAGATCGTCAACTGAGCGACCCCCGCCTCAACGCTGTAACTGCCTGACTCAATCGTAACAATCATAGACTCGGCACCTTCAGCCGAGGAGTCATTAATGCCCGTGATATCCACTGAAACATTGGAGGCGAGATCAGGAATCACGGCGGTGCCGGTCAGCGCTGTGTAATCAAGCCCAGCGGTTGCAGTGCCACTGAGGGAATAATTGATCGTGAGAGCACCCGTGGTCACGGCACTGCCAGTGCTGTTCGTGCGTGAGAGGAACAGCTTCGAGGTGCCCCCATTTTCATTCATCGTCGCGGTGGTAAACGACACATTGACTGTTTGAGCGGAATCATTGTCTCGGATGGTAAGCGTGGCCGCCGCTTGCAAGACATCGACATGATAAGATGCATCAGGAGTCAGTGTCAGTGTGACCGACTCCGCGTCCTCAATCAAAGCATCTTCGATCGGTGTGAGGATGATCGTGCTCGTTGTGTTTTTGGCCATCACCAGCGTGCCTGTAAGTGCGACAAAATCCGCGCCCGATGTCGCGGTGCCACTGACGGTGTATCGGACCGTGATGTTTCCTGTACCTGTGCCCGTCGTCGTGATTCGAAAACCACCGGCGGCATTCGGTTCATTGCAACTGCTATCAGAGACGCCGATGGCCACCACAGGCAGATCGTTATCGACCAAAGTCACCTGCGCAGAGTTTGACGTCCCGAGCAAGAAACGCGGATCATTGCGAAGCTGCAGCAGTACCGTTTGTGCAGCTTCTCCCAAAGCATCATCGACCGGAGTGATCAGGATGGTGGCACTCGAAGCTCCCGCTGGAATCGTCAGCGTGCCAGGCAAAGCGAGGTAATCCGTGCCATGCAAGGCGCTGCCTCCGATGATGTATTCGACCACCAAAGGAGCTGACGTATCCCCCGTGCGAGTGACCGTAAAAAGACCTGTGTCCGTGCTACCTTCAGTCGCCGTCACATCGGTGGCGCTGATAGGGACGGTGGGGATGTCATCATCCGCCAATCGGACATTCGCAGATGAAGGAGTGCCCACACCAT
>JAIXVB010000620.1 GCA_027483245.1 Verrucomicrobiaceae bacterium
CCAACCTCGGCAGTTCGGCGACCGGCGGAATCCGTGCGCTGTCAGGCACCTTGAACCTCATCCATTGCACGATTTCTGGAAACAGCAGCACCTTTGGCTCTGGCGGTCTTTTCATCTCGGAAACCACGGTGACTACCACGAACTGCATCATCGCAGGAAACACCTCCACGGTCGGAGCACCGCCAGACATTTCATTAACCGTCTCAGGCACCCTCACGCCTCGGGGAGCCAACCTCATCGGCAGCAACCAGAGCGTGGAGGCCAGCTTCCCCGCTGGGCCGCTGGTGGGGACGGCATCGGCTCCGCTTGATCCGGTGCTGGAGAGCTTGAACCTCTATGCAGGAAGCACCTCCACGATGCCGCCGCGTCCCGGCAGCCCAGCGCTGGATCAGGCGAGTGTGCTCAGCCCGGCTCTGACGACGGATCAGAGCGGCCAGGCCCGACCTCTCGGCATTCGCCCCGACCTTGGGGCGGTGGAAGCCAGCATCATCGTGGTGACGACGCCGGTGGATGAGCTCGATGCGCCCGGCAGCCCCGGAAATGGCGTGTCCCTGCGGGAGGCGGTGCGAGATGTGCCCGCAAATGGGCGGATCGACTTTGACAGGGCAATTTTCGGCGGGGCCGCGGCCTACACGCTGACGCTGTTCCAGGGGCCGCTGAATCCCCAGCGGAATGGTTTCCTATTTAACACGGCCAATCCGAATGGCATCCGCATCGGGTATGTGGCCACGATCACCCAGCAGCCGCAGTCGCAAAGTGTGGCGACAGGAGCCACGGCGAGCTTCAGCGTGGGGGTGGCCAACCTCAGCGGTGGGGTGGACTACAACTGGAGAAAGAACGGCTTTGGCGAAGGCATCGGCTCCACTTTGAACCTCAGCAATGTCCAGGAGAGCAACGAAGGTGTCTATGATGTGATGCTGAGTGAGGCTTTCTCAGTCGGCAACATCGTGCCTGCCAACCTCGTGATCTTCCCGGTGAGTATCACGCCCTTCTCCGGCATCAGCCAGCCAGCCAGCCTGATCGTGAATGGTGCGCCGGTGACCGTGCAGCGTCATCCGGTGGAAGCCATGATCGCGCTCGGCAGCAGTCACACACTGAGCGTGGTGGCCGTGGGCCCGCCGACACCTGCGCTGACTTACCAGTGGTTCAAGGCCGGCAAGGTCATCGCCGGAGCCACGAAGAGCAGCTACCTGATCCCCAAAGCCGCGCTGACTCATGCCGGAGCCTACACCTGTGTGGTGAAGTCTGGCACCACCAGCGTCACCAGCACCACCGCCGAGATCGGTGTGGTGGACACGACCCCGAAGACGGTGAACCTCACCAGCGGTGGCACCTTCACACCCGTGGTGAATGCGGCGGGCAATGGCTTGCAACCCTTTGTCTGGAAGCGTGACGCCACCGTGCTCGCGCCCACGGCGAAGACCTTCACCCTCAAGCCCGTGACGGTAGGCGATGCCGGGCTCTACACCTGCACAGTGACCGGACTCGCGGGCACGATCACGACCGGCTGCAACACGCGGCTCACCGTCAGCGACGCCGCGCCGCAGATCATCGAGCCGCTGATCCTGCCCGCAGCGACCATCGGTCAGACCTACTTTTATCAAATCCCCATCGCCAGCGTGGTGGGAGCCCCGGCGACCGCCTTCACCGTCACGGGACTGCCGCCCGGCATGACCTGGGACAAGCTCACCGGCATCATCTCCGGCCGCCCCACGGCCTCGACGAAGCCCCTCGGTTATCCTTTGACCATCAAAGCCAGCAACCCCAAAAGCAGCGACACAGCCACGGCTAACCTGCTGGTAAACATCGTGCCTCCGAATGCCGTCGGCGTCTTCGCCGGACCGTTGGAGCGCTCACCGCTGAATGACAACCTCGGCGGACGCTTTGACCTCACCACCACGGCCACGGGCCTTTGCAGCGGCAGCGTCACCCTCGGAGCCCGGGCCAAGCTGAGCTTCACCAATCAACTGCTGCTCAGCAGCGGTGTGAGCGATGCGATCCTGCGCGTGAACATCCCCGGTCTCACCATGGCGGACAAAACCCCGCTCACGGCCTACCTCGAAGTCTTTGCCACCGACCAAACCGCGCGCCTCACGCTGGTGCACCCGAACAGCACCACGCTGCTCGCCACGGCCTGGCGCAACAGTTGGAGCCGGACACGACTCGCCACTGCCTATGCTGCCACCTACACCGCGCGGCTCGATCCCGCGAACAGCGGCAATCCACCCCGCGGCTACGGCTTTGCCACGCTCATCGTGAAGCCTGACGGCACCCTGACGCTCACCGGCAAGCTGCCCGACGGCAGTGGGCTCACGCAGGCGGGTTTTGTCGGCCCGGAAGGCCAGCTCACGGTCTTCAACCTGCTGAACGTCAAGCGCGGCAGTCTCGTGGGTCCTTTGCAGATCATCCCAGAAACACCGGTGGCCAACAATGCCCTGGGGGGCACGCTCGACTGGCTCAAACTCGGCCCCTTGCCGCGAAGCGCCGACACCGTTTATCAGGCTGGCTTTGGCCCGCTGAATGTCGCCGTGGAAGGCAGCCCCTACATCGCCCCCGCCAAAGGCCAGCGGGTGATGGGCCTGGGCACCACCCCGAACCCCAATGCCAAGCTGGACTTCACCCTCGGCGGACTTGTCTCTGACTTCACCCAGCTCCTGCACATCACCAACCCCAGCGCCACCGGCCTGACCAACAAAGGCACCCTCACTCTGCCGCTGACCAACACGACCAAGCTCACCACGCTGGATGCGGCGAAAGGTCAGTTCAAAGGCAGCTTTGTCATCAACGGTGCCACCGTCGCCCTGAATCGCCCCGCGCCCTTCGAGGGCCAGATCGTTAAGATCGGCGCGACCACGCAGGGCTACGGTTTTTTCCTGCTGCCCAGCGTGCCTACAGGAACCCAAAGAGTCACGACCTCACCGAAACAGAGCGGTCGTGTGGTGCTGGCTGTGCCGTGAGTGGGGAAAGGGCCGGAGTGATGGAGTACAGAATCTTTCTCTTCCTCCTACTCTTACTCCTCCTCCCGGAAATCGGTCAAAACGCTCTCGATCCATGAATCGCCCCAAGGAGAGGGACTTGCCAAGTCCCAGCTATCGATTTGGCACTTGGCAAGTGCCACTCCTTGAGCCTTTGCCAACCATCCGTCCGATTTTGAGCGCACTATTTGCTCTGCGCGTTCGCATCTCCCACAGACAGGCTGAAGCCTGAACAACGAATGAAGAGCTGCCTCGGTCGCGCTAAGTCGAGGGTGCAGACCAGAGCCCCGCGCTCTGACCACTGACCCCAGGCTACGGCGCGTCCTCAACCACCACAGGCTTTGGCGCGGGCTGACTGCG
>JAIXVB010000112.1 GCA_027483245.1 Verrucomicrobiaceae bacterium
GGGGGCTCACTGACCTGGGTGGATCGGCGTGATGGCGTGTGGTATGCCTGCTTTGCCCAGTATGCAAAAACGGGTGATCCTGCGAAGACCCGAATCGTGACCTTTGACACGCACTGGAAGAAGCTGGGGGAGCTGTCCTTTCCACCGGAGATGGTCGCCAAGTTTGGCAAGAACAGCAGCTCAGGAGGCAGCTTTGGACCGGATCGACATCTCTACCTCACCGGGCATGATGCGGCGGAGTTGTATGTGCTGGATCTGCCCGTGAAAGGGGATGTATTGACTTGGCGAACCGCGATTCCTATCAGTGCGCATGGGCAGGCCTTTGCTTGGGATCGCAATGACGCGGGCGTGCTGTATTCCATCCAGCGCAAGACGCATGAGGTGATCGTTTCCAAGATCCAGCGACGCTGAGATTGCACACTTTGTTTGCCCCCCTGGGTTGCAATGTGAGCTTGAAGGTTCGAACATGCTCGGAAGGCGACGGTGATGGTGGGAGCGGGGCTCCTCGGGGCTGTCGTCTGATTCACGCTCAACCCTCCATTCGACACGATGCTGCACGACATTGATCTCATTCTCACGCTCACGGGAGGCCTCACGGCGGCACTGGCCCTGGGGTTCATCACGCAGAAGCTAAAGCTCTCGCCCATTGTGGGCTATTTGCTCGCTGGCGTGATCGTCGGGCCTTTCACTCCAGGCTTTGTGGCCGATGGCAGCATTGCCACACAGTTCGCGGAACTCGGGGTGATCCTGCTCATGTTTGGTGTCGGTCTGCATTTCCATCTGAAGGATCTGATGGCGGTGCGCAAGGTCGCGATTCCAGGGGCCATCGTGCAGATCGCAGCCGCCACGGCGCTGGGCGCTGCGGTGACGCATTTCTTTGGCTGGACATGGGCGGAGGGCATGGTCTTTGGCATCGCCATCTCAGTGGCAAGCACGGTGGTGTTGACCCGCGTGCTGGCAGATCACAAGGCACTGCACACACCCGTGGGGCACATCGCAGTTGGCTGGTTGATCGTGGAGGATCTGTTCACCATTCTCGTGCTCGTGCTGCTGCCAGCCATCTATGGCGCCGGACAAACCGACACGGCCCACGCGGTCGAAGCTGGAATGGGTGTGTGGGCGACACTCGGCATCGCGGTGCTGAAGCTCGGTGTGTTGGTCGTGTTCACACTCGTGGCAGGTCAGAAGATCATCCCCTGGTTTCTGGGTTATGTGGCACGCACGGGCTCGCGTGATCTTTTCACGCTCACCGTGCTGGTGCTGGCGCTGGGCATCGCCGTGGGATCTGCGAAGTTCTTCGGAGCCTCCATGGCCCTCGGGGCCTTCCTTGCGGGCATGGTCGTGGGTCAGTCTGAATTCAGCGCCCGCGCTGCTGCAGATGCCCTGCCAATGCGCGACGCCTTTGCCGTGCTGTTCTTTGTTTCAGTGGGCATGATGTTTGATCCCTCCGCCGTCGTGACTGGCTGGCCGCTCATGCTTGCGACCCTGGGCATCGTCATCCTTGGCAAGCCGCTGGCGGCGTTGGTCGTCGTGTTGCTCTTTAAAAAACCCCTGCGCTTTGCCCTGTGCATCGCCGTTGCCTTGGCACAGATCGGTGAATTCTCGTTCATCCTGGCGCAGCTCGCCCAGCATCTGAAAGTGATGCCCAAAGAAGCCATCAACGCTCTCGTCTTTGCCTCCGTGGTCTCGATCACCATCAATCCCCTGCTCTACCAGAGCATCGATCCCTTCATCCGCTGGTTGGAGAAACGCGGATGGCTGCGCAAACCTGCGCCGATTGATCTGAAAAAAGTGCCTGAACTCGATGCTCATTCCACACGCGTGGTGGTGGTCGGTTACGGTCCTGTGGGCCGCACGCTCTCGCGTATCTTGCGTGACAATCACATCCAAGTCGTGGTGGTGGAAATCAACATTGCTACTGTGCAGAAGCTTCACGCGGAGGGTCTGCCTGCGATTTATGGAGAAGCCTCCAGCCGTGAGATCCTGCATCACGCGGGCATTGAAAAAGCCGTGGGACTCATCATTGCCGCCTCCAGTGCAGCTTCCACGGAAGTGGTGGAAGCTGCCCGCGATCTGAACCCAAAGATCCACATCCTGACACGCTCGACCTACCTCAAGGAAAACGATGCGCTACTCAATGCTGGAGCCGATGCAGTCTTCTCAAGCGAAGGCGAGATCGCCCTTTCAATGTCCGCTTTCCTGATGAGCGAACTCGGAGCCTCCGATGAGCAAGTGGATCGCGAACGTGATCGCGTGCGCGAGGAACTTTTCCCTCAGAAACAAGACATCCAAGAGCACACCAAAATCACCAGCACGCCAAGGAACGACCCTGTGACTTGAAAACCCACGACATCTGCTCCCAGATTGAGTCAGACTTGGTGAACGATCCACTCGGGCCAAGTCACTCCTAACCCACACATCTGCACGAACATGAAACAGAAAGCATCCGCACAATGGCAGGGTTCCCTCAAAGAAGGAACCGGCACCCTCAGCACCGGCTCTGGCGCGCTCGTTGACAAACCTTACTCGTTCAAAACCCGCTTCGAAGGCGAGCAAGGAACGAATCCAGAAGAACTCATCGGAGCGGCACACGCGGGCTGTTTCTCGATGGCCTTCTCCATGATTCTCGGTCTCGCTGGTTTCACACCAGACAAGATCGAGACTAGCGCCATCATCACGCTCGAACCCAAGGACGGTGGTTTTGCCATCACCGCGAGCCACCTCGATGTCACGGCCAGCATTCCAGGCATCGACGAAGCCACCTTCCAAGATCTTGCCGGCAAAGCCAAGGCCGGCTGTCCCGTCTCGAAACTGCTGAACGCCACGATCACCATGGACGCGAAACTCGCTTGAGTGGACCGCGTGGCAGATGACAAAAGCGCTCACCACCGCAACCTCGTCAACCACATCGATCCGTCTTCAGCTTGGATGGCTTACCACTGGCTGAAGACGGTTTTTTCATGGGCTGAAATCAGCCCGCCTCTGCCAGTTAGGCGAATGGTCGCTCACCCGTCCTCGTGGTGAAGAACGCTGACAAATTGGACGTTTTTAATTTCAGAAAGCTGAATGGCGATACGCCGCACATTCTCTTGACCAATGCATCAGCAGCCCTCAGAACGAGTGAAACACGATGCATCCTGACACGCAGAAATACAACGCGACCCAGCAGCCTGAGGATCGGCAGATCTGTGAAGTTCTCGCTCATGAGATCGACAACCTTCTACCGGAAGCAGACAACAAAATCTGGCATGCACATCCCGTGTGGTTCTTGGCTGGCAACCCCGTGGTCGGATATAGCAAGCTCAAGAACTGCGTTCGTCTGCTCTTCTGGAGTGGCCAGTCCTTTGAGGAAGAGGGCTTGAAAAATGAAGGCAGCTTCAAAGCCGCCGAAGCACGCTACACGTCCGTCGCTCAGATTAATAAAGAGGATTTACAACGGTGGCTAACGAAGGCGCGCGACATTCAGTGGGACTATAAAAACATCGTTCGTCGCAAAGGGCAGTTGGAACGATTGAAGTGACCTCACTGGGCTAGGCAGGGCTCATCGACTTCTGTGTTGCCACCTACATCCCACACGTGTTGGAAGTCATCGCTGCTCGATCGAGCAAACATCGTAGCGCAGGCTTTCCAGCCTGCAATCAAGCGCACAAGACGCAGCGCTTAAAATCGAAGCTACATTTCGCCTAACATCATGTTACGCAAACATCGTCTCTCCCTTGTGAGTGAACCGTCGCATAGGCGCTCCAACTGGTGCCCGAAGGCATAAGACGAAGCCAAGACAAGTTAAGCTAATCCGCCAAAAATAACGGCCATGCAGAAAGATGCCGGGGACGTCAATGGGGAGGTTCGCACATCCCATGACGGCATCGGGTTACACCCCATGGTAGATGTCTAAGGCACTCTCTAGCGTGATGCCGTTGACAAGAAAGCTGGTCATCAAAAAACACCAACCCAAGCATGAAAAATAAAACCATCACACGCTACTCCACTCACACGTTCGCCTTTTGCGCGGCGCTGATGTTTGCCTCCAACGGCATTTCCGCCGACAAGACTCCCCTCGACTCGGCTGACGCCAAATTTGTCAAGCAAGAGGCCGCAGCCGGGATGGCTGTCGTCAAAATGGCGGAACTCGGAACACAGAAAGCCACACGACCTGAGGTCAAGGCATTTGCCCAACGGCTCGTCACGGATCACAGCACCGCCAACGAAGAACTGACCAAGCTTGCAGAAGTTAAAGGAGTGGAACTCTCCGCCAGCATGGAACCCAAGCATGCCGAGTCTTTTCAGAAGCTGGAGAAAACCGAGACCGCAGACTTCGACAAGGAATTCCTCAAGGTCGCCGTGAGTGGCCACAAGAAGTGCATCAACAAATTTGAAGATGCCGCCAAGGACGCAAAAGACAGCGATGTGAAAATGTGGGCCGAAAAAACGCTCCCCACGCTCAAAGCTCATCTCGCTCAGGCACAGGATCTCAACTCCAACTCATCCACGAACACAGGTGTCAACTCAACCCCACCTATGACCAAGGATGCAGATAACACCGCTCGCAATGAGCGTGACCGCAATGCCAGCACACTCACCCCAATCGATCAGGGCAACAGCGAGGCTGACGTGAACACCACGGCCCAAATTCGCAAAGAGATCATCGCCGGCAAAGACATGTCCATGAACGCCCAGAACGTGAAGATCATCACCAACAGCGGCAAAGTCACCCTGCGCGGTCCCGTCAACTCAGACACTGAGAAACGCCTCATCGGTGAGATCGCTGACCGAGTCGCCACCGCTGCGAATGTGACCAACCAACTCGAAGTGAAGTCCGCCAGCAACTAATCCAGTCCAATAACACATCAAACCCAGAAAGCCTAACCATCATGTCCAACAAATCTGTCTTCTGCATCGCCACCTCACGCCTTCAGGCCGATCAAATCGTCGATCAACTCAAGAACGCGAACTTCTCCAATAACGACATTTCAGCATTGTTTGCTGACAAAACCACCAGCCACGACTTCGCCCACGAAAAGAACACCAAGGCTCCTGAGGGGGCTGTGACAGGCGCAGGCACCGGTGGCATCATCGGCGGCGCTCTGGGCTGGATTGCTGGGATTGGCGCATTGGCCATTCCTGGCTTTGGTCCCTTCATCGCTGCTGGCCCGATCATGGCCGCACTCAGCGGTGCCGCCATCGGCGCGACGGTCGGCGGTATCGCAGGCGGTTTGATCGGCATGGGCATCCCTGAGATCGAAGCCAAACGTTATGAGGGAAAACTCAAGGAAGGCAACATCCTCATCTCAGTCCACACCGAGAGCTCCGAAGAAATCACCCGGGCCAAAGACATCTTCACCCATGCCGGAGCTGAGGACATCTGCACCACGAACGAAGCAACCACGCCCGACGAAGGTGCCGAAACCGTGCCCATCACGCACCCGACCGACAGCGTGACCGGATACCGTGCAGCCTAAAATGCACAAACACCTGCGGCCAAGAAGGTTTGGCCGCAGGTCACTTCTCACTCATCCAAACTCACCAAACTAACGAACATGAAAAATCTCCAAAACCTATTCCTCGGCGAACTCGCAGACATCTACGATGCCGAACAACGACTCGTCAAAGCACTGCCAAAAATGGCCAAAGCCGCCACATGCGCTCAACTGCAAGAGGCTATCCTTGCTCACCTTGAGGAAACCAAAGGTCATGTGACCAAGGTCGAACAAATCTTCGAGTGCTTTGATCGAAAACCCAAAGGCAAGACCTGCAGAGCCACCGTCGGTTTGCTGGAAGAAGGCGACGAAATTGCTGCGGAATATGCAGGTTCACCGGCCATCAACGCCGCATTGATCTCAGCTGCACAAAAGGTCGAACACTACGAAATCGCGTCTTATGGTTGCCTGCACGAGTGGGCCGGACGGCTTGGGAATCAAGAGGCTGCAGCTCTCCTGGAAGAAATCCTCAATGAAGAAAAGGCCGCCAACTCTTCGCTGACCGAACTGGCACTGACACTCAGCAACGATGAAGCGCTGGATGAACCCGGCTCTGAAGTGGAAGCGACAGCAAAACCAACAGACAAAAAAGCAGCAGCTAAAAAGCGCGAAACTCCCGTCTTGGTTGCTGCACCGTGATCCTGTTTTCCAGCTGACCTTAACGACCCTGCATCCGCCCAACGGATTGCAGGGCATAAAAACGAATCGAAAGCCCAAATGAAAAAACTGTTCCTTCGCAAAAATTCAGCCGGAAAAATTGGTTGGGCACTCCTTTGGCTGCTCGGCATTCCTCTTCCCATCTTGTTCATTTTCTTCATTCTGCGTGGCTGCACATGATTTTCATTCAGCACGAGCAACGATCTGAATATGGGGACGGAAAAATGATCTCAACATTCAAGACCCATCTCGAAAAGGCCAAGGAACTTGCTTCCTAGCGCCTAACAAGAAGCAAGGTTGCGCGGATGACTGTTCGGGAGACAGCTCCGCGCAACCCACTTTATTATTTCTGAAAGCAACAAAGACGACCATACCCGCGAGTTGGGCGGGCTTCAGACATCAATCATTGTTTGGTGGGTGATTCATGCTTGGCTATCGTTTGTTTTCCGCTCACGGCCATCGGCAGCTTCTGGCTTCTCATGAACCTTCTGATTCAGGGCCACCAAACTCTAAAATAAGCCATCGCAGTGAAGAAATACATCTTGGGAAACGCAACATGTGGCTGACCATTCTGATCACCGTCTTCGTCACCGTTCTGGTGACGATTTTTGTGCTAAACCTTCGCGCCAGTGAGAAGCACATCCGCTATGCGATCACGCACGAATTCTCCGTCACTGACCCTCTGTTTCTCCGCAGCATGGGTCAGTTGCTAGGGCCTGGTATCCTGCCTGGAAATCGAATCAAGGCGCTGCATAACGGGGAACAAATTTTCCCCGCCATGTTGGATGCGATTCATGGAGCAAAAAAGTCCATCACCTTTGAAACATACATTTACTGGTCGGGAGCGATCGGAAAAAAGTTTGCAGACGCTCTCTGCGAGCGCTCACGGGCGGGTGTGAAAGTGCATGTGATGCTCGATTGGGTAGGCTGTGGGAAAATCGATGCCCGATTTCTCGAGGCCATGAAGGAGGCAGGGATCGAACTGGAGCGCTACCACCCAGTGCACTGGCACACGCTGACACGGATCAACAATCGCACCCACCGAAAACTGCTTGTCGTGGATGGGCATATCGGCTTCACGGGTGGCGTCGGCATCGCGGATCATTGGGAAGGTCATGCCGATTCCGAAGACCACTGGCGTGACTCGCACTTCCAAATCGAAGGACCCGCCGTGGCCCAAATGCAGGCGGCGTTTTCAGACAACTGGATCAAGACACGCGCCCAGTTGCTGCTCGGTCTCGACTACTTTCCAGAGCTCAAGCCCATGGGTGATTCTTTGGCGCAGGTCTTTAAAAGTTCACGGGGTGAAGGCAGTGAGAGCGTGCGGCTGATGTATCTGCTTTCGATTTCTTCTGCGGTAAAAAGCATCCGACTTCAGGCTGCTTATTTCGTGCCTGACGAACTCACGATTCAAACTCTGATCCATGCTCGTCGTCGCGGCGTGAAGATTGAGATCATCGTGCCCGGTCACCACATGGATGAGCAGGTCGTCCAGCACGCCTCTCGTTCACTTTGGAATGAGCTTCTCGATGCGGGAGTCGAGATCTATGAATACCAACCCACGATGTATCACTGCAAAGTGATCATCGTCGATGATGTGTGGACCTCTGTTGGCTCGACCAATTTCGACGACCGTTCCTTCCGCCTCAATGACGAGGCCAATCTCAACATCTACGATGCTGTCTTTGCAGCCGAACAGGCGAAAGTTTTTGAGCAGGACAAGAATCAGTCGCGACTCATGACACGCGCTGAGTTCAAGAATCGATCCGCTTTTGGCAAGTTGTGTGAGGAACTCGCAGCCACCCTGCGTCGGCAGTTGTAAAGTGGCCGCACAGTCCTCTGTGCGGCTCCCTGTCGCAGACTCAACAGAGGATGCACTTCGCAACTTAGCAAGTGTGCCCCCATTGAGCAGGGTTAGACCCCATGGCGAATCAAGGCCGGTCTTTCTAATGATCGCATTGCAAAGAAACACCGCGATCACCATGAAAACTCACGCACTCGGAATCATCCTCGCCGCATCCCTGCATGTCGGCACGACGGGCGCAGTTACTGCGACCACACCACCCCCAAACCCAGCTACCACCATGCCCAAAAAAACCGCCCCTCCATCCGCAGCCCTAACGGCTGAGACACATCAGACCACCACAGATCCCAAGCAGACGCTCACCACCAACCATGGTCTGCCGATCTCGGACAATCAGAACTCACTCAAAGCGGGCACGCGAGGTCCCACATTGCTTGAGGACTTTGTGCTGCGTGAAAAAATCACCCACTTTGATCATGAACGCATCCCTGAGCGCATTGTTCATGCGCGGGGTTCAGGTGCCCATGGTTACTTCCAGGTCTATGAATCCCAAAAGGACATCACAAAGGCTGGCTTTCTCCAAGACCCTGCGGTGAAGACGGAAGTGTTCGTCCGCTTTTCGACAGTGGCCGGAGAGCGTGGTTCTGCGGATGTAGCGCGCGATGTCCGTGGCTTCGCAGTGAAGTTTTATACGAGCGAAGGAAATTACGATCTCGTCGGCAATAACATGCCCGTGTTCTTTATTCAGGATGCCATGAAGTTTCCCGATCTCGTTCATGCGGTGAAGCCTGAGCCACACAATGGGATGCCACAGGCAGCCTCTGCGCACGATACATTTTGGGATTTCGCTTCGCTCACACCTGAGATCAATCACATGCTCCAATGGGTGATGAGTGACCGTGCGATTCCGCGTTCGTATCGGATGATGGAAGGCTTCGGAGTGCATACGTTCCGGTTCGTCAATGCCGATGGCAAAACGCGTTTTGTGAAGTTTCATTGGCGGCCAAAGCTCGGTATGCAGTCGGTGGTCTGGGACGAAGCGACCAAGCTCAATGGCAAGGATCCTGACTTTCATCGCCGCGACCTCTGGGAAGCCATTGATCAAGGCGACTTTCCAGAATGGGAACTCGGGTTGCAGGTGATCGATGAAGCCAAAGCAGCCGAGCTTGACTTCGATCTCCTCGACGCAACGAAACTGATCCCCGAGGAAATCGTGCCGCTGCAGATGATTGGGAAGTTGGTGCTGAATCGCAACCCTGACAATTTCTTTGCCGAAACGGAGCAGGTCGCGTTTTTGCCAACCAATCTCGTGCCAGGAATCGAGTTCACCAACGATCCACTTCTCCAAGGTCGCTTGTTTTCATATCAAGACACGCAGCTCTCAAGGCTCGGGGGTCCAAACTTCCACCAGCTTCCAGTCAACGCACCAAAGGGCTGCCCGATGGGCTACGGCAACAATTTTCAGCGCGATGGAATGCATCAAATGCAGGTGCCCAAAGGCCGTGTAGCCTATGAGCCAAACTCACTCGATGGCGGAAAAGGACCGCGCGAGAATCCGACGCTCGGCTTTCGCTCAGTGCCGGAGGAAATGACGGGCGAAAAACTACGCAAGCGCTCAGAAACCTTTGCTGATCATTATTCGCAAGCGCGGCTCTTCTTCCGATCGCAGACAAAGCCGGAACAGCAGCACATCATCAGCGCGTTTGCCTTTGAATTGGCGAAGGTGCAGACCC
>JAIXVB010000114.1 GCA_027483245.1 Verrucomicrobiaceae bacterium
GTTTGTTTGTCCGCTGGGCGACGACCTTCTTTGTCAGTCGCGCCGTAGGCGAAGCCACGCTTCGTGCCGCCGCCTGCAAAGACGGTGGAGTAGGCCAGAGGATAGTGATCGCGACCGTCGTTCTCATTGATGTCCGGTGTGCGACCGAACTCAGAACCGAGAACAACCAGGGTGGAATCGAGCAGACCTTTGGCTTCCAAATCCTGGAGCAGAGCTGCAAAGCCGGTGTCCAGAGTGTTGCCATTGTTGGTCATGCCGTTGTCGATGGTGTTGTGCATGTCCCAACCACCCATCTGAACTTCGACGAAACGAACGCCGCTTTCCACCAGACGGCGGGCAAGCAAGCAACCCTGGCCGAAGCTGCTCGGACCGTATTTTTCACGAGTCTCTGCAGACTCAAGCGTCAGGTCGAAAGCCTTGAGATCTTCGCTCTTCATGAGCTTCAGAGTTTCATCATAAAACTCAGTGTAAGCCTTCACATCTTCGCTCTGGAACTTCTTGCGGAAAGAAGCGTCGAACTCATCCATGAGTGCCACGCGTTTGCCAAACATGGCGTCTTCGGTGGTTGGCTTGATGTTCTGCAGGCCCGACTGCGGATTGGAGATCGGGATCGGAGACATGGCCGGTGGGAAGAAACCAGCGCCTGGATAAGCGCTGCCGCTGTTCACCACGACGCTATCAGGAAGGGTCACACCCTTGATACGTCCCAGGAAATGAGAAGCCCAGACGCCCATCGCTGGATGGACGATCGTGCCACGAGGCTCATACCCGGTTTTCATGATGTAAGTGCCGGACTCATGCACACCTGTCTTGGAGGACATGGAGCGGATGATGGAGAGCTTGTTCGCGTTCTCAGCGAGCTTCGGCAGGTATTGACCGAGATAGTCGATGCCTTCAGCTTTGGCCTTGATGCGATCGCCAGGGCCTTTGGTCGGGCCATCTTTCGGATCGAAGGTGTCGAGATGGGTCATACCGCCACCCATCCAGAGGAAGATGACGTGCTTGGCTTTGCCAAACCCAGGGGTGCCAGGGCCTGTCACGGGAGCAGCGGAGAGCTTTCCAGCAATGCCGGGGAGGAGGCTCACGCCCAATGCCGTTTTGGCAGTGCGCAGCATGAATTCACGGCGGCTAGCGTCGCTGAGGCGAAGGAGTTCTGATTTCATAAGATCGAATGTTTGGATTAAAAGTTGGGAAGAACCGGACAGATTATTGAATGAACATGAACTCGCGTGTGTTGATCAGCGCCCAGATCATGTTGGAGTAACCTTCTTCGCCGTTGGCATTGATCGCACGCTTGGCGATGTCTTTTTCCTGGAGGGTTGGGCGGCGATTCATGATGGTCATGAACATGCGTTCCACTTTTTCCGAAGGGTTGGTGACACTGTCCATCGTGCGGAAGACCAGGGAATCACGGCTCGTCAGCATCTTCTGCGCCTTGCCATTCATGATGGTGAGCACCTGAGGAACGTTGCCGATCTTGGTGCTGCCGTCGATGAGATTGCGAGGGGACTGACCGAAGTCGATGAGGAAGTGACCACCAGGCGCAGGCTGTTGAATTTCAGCCGCACGCATGAGGCGCATGCCTTCATAGGTAATGACTTGGCCTTGGCCATCAGCGGCAGGACCTGCGCCTGGTTTCGCTCCAGACTTGGCACCGTCATCCATCATCATGTCACCGCCCGCCATGGCGAGGTTACCGCCCATCAAAGCGTTTTCCTTCTGCTGCATGTTGCGGAAGGCGCTGTATTTGATCAGCACCGTCTGAGCATCCACTGTCTCGAGGTTCATGTCGATCGACTTGGAGTAGAGGTTCTGAAGAGGAGCCTTGTAGGAATCGGGTTTGCCCAGAACGAGCGTCATGTAGGAATCCCAGGCTTGCTCAGCGGTCATGCGGCGAAGCATCGGACCTTGGAAATAATAGACTTCGCCCATGGCGATCTTCTCAGAGGTAGCTTCGGACTGGTAAGCGCGGGTGTTGTAAACGATCCGCATGAATTGCTTGAGGTCGAAGTTCACACGCTTCATTTCTTCAGCGAGGTGCTTGAGCAATTCTGGATTGGCCGATTGATCTGGATCGTCAATGTTCGTGACAGGCTCAGCAACACCGGCACCGAACGCGCGCTTCCACATGCGGTTGGCGATGGTCATCGCAAAACGTGGGTTTTGAGGATGAGTCATCCAGTTGGCGAAGGAAACGCGGAGTTTTTCTTCGTCGCCTTTCTTCTGCTTGTAGGCAGGATTGTTTTTGTCCTTGTCTGACCACATGACAAACTTCGGTGCCACAGGGTCACCGGGTTTGCCGTCTTTGTATTGGTAGTCGTGAGGCAGTTTGGTGCCATTCATGTCGCGATCGCGAATGGCGGTCTGATTGGCACGGATGTAATTTTGAATGCCATTGCGCAGACGACGGATGTCCTGGCCTGATTTCTCAATGATGGGCTCAATGCCCGCCATCAAATTGGCCATGGGGTCTTTACCGCCCAGGTCCTTCGCATTCAGACGGGTCGTCGTGGCACCGAAGAAAGAAGCCATTTCATAGAATTGCTTCTGGGTCCATTCCGCAAAGGGATGATCGTGACACTGAGCGCAAGCCACATCGGTGCCGAGGAAAACGGTCAGGGTGTTGGCGAGGTTGTCGAGAGGCATGCCAGCATCGCGAAGCAGGTAACCCGCAGCGCCATTTTCTTTCCCCGTGCCATCGTTCCACATTTTACCTGTGGCAGTGATCATGGCGTAAACCATCTTGTCCCACTTCTCGTTCTTGGCGATCTGCTCCTTGATCCAGTTGATGTAAGGAGTGCCACGAACGTTATCCTGTTCGAACTCGTCTTTCACACGGAGCATTTCCGCGAAGTAGTTAAACAGGTGGGCTTTGTAACCGTCGGAATCGAGCAATTGATCGATCAGGCGGGCGCGTTTGGCAGGATCGCTGTCCTTGATGAAGGCGCTGGCTTCTTCGAAGTTCGGGATGCGCCCCGAGATGTCCAGATAAACACGGCGGACGAATTGCTCGTCATTGGCCATCGGGTTGAAGCTCTTGATCGGGTCTTTACCGATGCTCACGCGGGTTGCGTTGGCTTTGATCAGACCGTTGGCGACGAGTTGATCGATTCTCTGGGCTGCCTGGGCGACGGTCGCGTTGGCAAGCATCTGAGGCGCTGCACCGGCCGTGGCCGCTGGTGCTTCAGCAGGTTTGGCGGCTTTGGCAATCGTCAAATCTTCAGGAGAAAGACGCGCCAGGGGGAAATTGTGAAGCGCACCATCTTGAGTCTGAAGGACGATGTTTTCACCTTCGATTCGCACGAAGGAGGCTGTGACTTGACGACCGTTGACGTCAGTCCAGACACGAGTTTCTGCCTGGGCAGTCATCGCGCCGAGACCGGCGAAAAGCAGGCCGGCGAGCATTGATTTGTTGGCTTTCATAGGGAGTGGTAGCGGATTGAGTGTGTAACTCTGCTCTGGAAACGCAGCTCCCGACCGCAAATTAGAGAAATTTTAATCCATTTTGCTTCAAAACCTTCATTTTCAGACAAACCAACCAATCCCACACACCAGACTCGATTTTGCCTTTGGCAGCCGCACGTTCCCCGCTAGTCTCCGCGCCCTATGCTCGATATCCGCCTCATCCGCGAAAACCCAGACCTCGTCAAAGAACGCCTCGCCGGCCGCAGCGGTGACTATGCGGCCCTCGTGGATGAAGTCCTCTCCATCGACACGGCGCGCCGTGCGGCCGAGACCGAGAGGCAAAAGTTGCAGGGCGACCGCAACCGGATCAGCAAGGAGATCGGCATCGCCAAAAAGAATGGCCAGGACACCAGCGCCATCGAGGCCGAAGTCCGCGCCACCAACGAGCGCATTGAGCAAATCGGGCGCGATGCCGACAGCGCGGATGTGCGCCAGCGTGACCTTTTGCTGAGCATTCCGAACATGCCCCATGAGGGCTGCCCAGTCGGTCACAGCGCGGAGGAGAATCCTGAAGTGCGGGTCTGGGGTGAAAAGCCCGTCCACGATTTCCAACCCAAGGATCACACCGTCATCGGTCAAGCGCTGGGGCTGATCGACTTCGAAGCTGGGGCGAAGATCACCGGCAGTGCCTTTGTCGTGTATCGCGGTCAGGGTGCCCGCCTGGAGCGCGCCCTCATCAATTTCCTCCTGGATCTGCACACCACCCAGCACGGGTATGTGGAAATCAGCCCGCCTCTGCTGGTAAAGTCGGATTGCCTCGTCGGCACCGGCCAATTGCCCAAATTCGGCGATCAGGTCTATCACAGCCCCGAGGATGACCTTTATCTCATCCCGACCGCCGAGGTGCCCGTCACCAATCTGCACCGGGACGAAATCGTCAAAAGTGAGCAGCTGCCGATTCTTTACGCCGCCTACACCCCCTGTTTCCGTCGCGAGGCAGGCAGCGCCGGTCTGGGCACTCGCGGACTGATTCGCATGCATCAGTTCGACAAAGTGGAACTCGTCAAGATTACCACCCCAGAGACCAGCATGGCGGAGCTGGAAAGCCTCACCGCCAATGCCGAAAAGGTGCTGCAACTCCTCGGCCTGCATTACCGCGTGATCGAGCTCTGTACCGGCGACATTGGTTTTGGTTCTGCCAAAACTTACGACATCGAAGTCTGGGCTCCCGGCCAAGGCACTTATCTTGAGGTCTCCAGCTGCTCGAGCTTCGACGATTACCAGGCCCGTCGCATGAACCTGCGTTACAAAGACGAGAACGGAAAAAATCGCTTCTGTCACACGCTTAACGGCTCCGGCACCGCCCTAGCGCGACTCTTTGTCGCCCTGGTCGAGACCTATCAGCAGGCCGATGGCACCGTGCGCATCCCTGAAGCCCTGCGACCCTACTTCGGGGCCGATCAGATTGGCTAAAACGAAAAAAGCCGGGTCATTGACGACCCGGCTCTTTTTTTGTTGGCTCTGCCCCTTTAGGCGAAGAGCTTCGTCACCGGCTTCGCCTTCACCAACTCACGCGGCTGGTTCAGGTGATTGTAAACGATCGTCTCGGGATCGATGCCCACCGCATGGTAGATCGTGGCCAGCAGCTCCGTCGGGTGCACAGGATCTTCCGCTGGGGATGAACCCGTGGCATCCGACTTGCCATGGACATATCCGCGCTTGATGCCCGCACCGCCAATGACCGCCGTGTAACAGTAAGGCCAGTGATCACGCCCATCCGCGCTGTTGCCGTTGCCTGAGGTGGACACTCCTTTCTCGGGGCTGCGACCAAATTCACCCAGCGCCACGACCAGCGTCTCATCGAGCAAACCGGAGGCATCCAGATCTTCAAACAAAGCACTGAGCCCCTGATCGAGCATCGGGCCACTCTGATTCTTCATCCGCTGGGTCAGACCCACGTGATGATCCCAACTGTGATTGTCTGAATTCGCGACCTTGGGCCAAATGAGTTCCACCACACGCGTGCCAGCCTCGATCAATCGGCGTGCCAACATGCAGCTCTGACCAAAGGTGTTGCGGCCATAACGATCGCGCAGTTTCGGCGATTCACGATCCAGCGCAAAGGCATCCCGAGCGCGACCGCTGGCGATGAGGTTCAAAGCCTGATCGTAGTAGCTATCCAGACTCATGTCCTTCACCGCCGCTTCGATCGTGGGCATCTGATCATTGATGGCGTCACGCAGTTTGGCTCGGCGCTGAAGGCGCACGCTGAAGAGATCCGGCCGCAGTTGCAGATCTTCGATCTTGATGCGGTCCATCTTGCCCATGTCCAGGTCATCGCCATCCGGGTAGAGCGTGTAGGGGTCATAGGCTTTGCCCAGGAAACCCGCCGTTCCACCTTTGCCCACGACATTGGATTCCTGCAGCGGACGCGGCAGCATCACAAAGGGCAGCATCGGCTCATCCATCGGCTTCAGACGAATGATGTTGCTGCCGAAGTTGGGGAAGTCCTTGGCATTCGGCGGTTCGAGCTGGCCAGAAGGGCTGACTTTATCCGTCGTGTAGCCCGTCATGATCTGATAAATCGCCGCCGTGTGATTGAACAAACCGTTCGGCGTGTAGCTCATCGAATTGATCATCGTGAACTTGTCATTCACCTTCGCGAGCTGAGGCAGGATCTCCGTGAAGTGATGCCCAGGCACCTTCGTCGGGATGGTTTTGAAAGCTGAACGCACCTTGTCAGGCACGTTCTCTTTGGGGTCCCAGAGGTCGAGATGACTTGGGCCACCCTGGAGATAGATCATGAGCACATGCTTGGCTTTTCCCCAGCCCACACGGCCTGCCGCCGCCGAGTTGGTCGAGGCAGCCTGGGCGCGAAACAGATTGTTGAGGGACAGGCCCATCATCGCCGAACCACCCACGCGCAGGATGTCACGACGGGTCATGCCGAGGTCTTTGTCACAAAGATCTTTGCCAGGAACTCCAGGGATGCGGAACATAATCGAGAGAGGGATTGAAGATGCGTTCGAACCATACCTGACTTGGCCTAACCAAAACAAGATGGAAATCAGTCGCCTCTACAACGCCCACCCACAGGCCTTCTTGCGGGCCACCCCTGCTCTGCGGAAATGTCCATGGCCCCAAGCGAATCAACCATGACGGCAAAGACTGCGGAGGGGAATGGCAAACCAGAGGTTGCCGAAAAGAATGAAAAATCTTCAACAATACCAACGGGTGCCATGCTCACTTTGACCCTGTATCGAGGTGCCAACCTTCATCGAGTTTGATGATTCCGTCTGTCATGATCCTTTGAAGCGTCCGAATGATTTTTCGGATTGGGCCGGACAACTTGACTCACAAAGTTTCTCACCCGGGGGCTCCCCTGAAAAATCTGAGGGAATTCGAAACCTTCCGTGAGGCAGGGCTCCAGGAACTCACCCTCCATCCTGAGGAACCAGGGTATCCGCTGGCCATCCTTCGGCCTGCCAAAACCGCGCTCGAGACTGAAAGCAACCCCCTCGAGAACTCCGGAAAACACCCCAAATCCGGTCCCGCCAACCCCAGGACACTTCCCACCAAACCCGGGTTTGAACGGCCCAAACCCAAGTTTTTGCGCGCCAAACCTGGGTTTCATCTCGCCAAACTCCGGTCTTTGTCAGCCCAACCCAAGATCTCTCCTCACGGAACCCAGGTCTCGTCTCGCCAGCCCTGGGTCTGAGCGCGCCCAACCCAAGTCTGCGCCCGCCAAACCTGGGTTTCGTCCCGCCCGCCCCAGGGCTCATCTCATCCGACCTGGGTCTGAGTCGATCAAACCCGGGTTTGGGCGCGCCAGGAAACCGCTCTTTCCCAGGGAGAAGGGGATTGGGCGGCTCAGCACCTGCCTCGAGCGCGTGATGAACTTGCTTGCCGGGAAAGGCCTGAAAACAGAGACCGTAGGGCGGATGTGTTTGGCCGGGAAGTCCGGTCACTGGTTCTGAGACATACCACGCCAAATGATCCACCTTCTTTAGACCTCGCAGACACCCTCGACGCCCCCTAAACCGACGGATCATTCGGCGAAGGGAATCCAGGGGCAGTGGAGTCCCGCGCGCCCAACACATCCGTCCTGCGGCTTGGCTGCCCGCCCTCGTCTGACCTTTCTGGCTGAAGCTCTTTCGAAGTTCATGCCACTTTCAAAGCCAAGGCAGATCTCCTTTGAATCTGCATCTCTCGGCCTGCGAAGGCTCTTGAGCGATCGGCGTCTCTCGGACTGAGAAAGCTCCAGAGGGCTGGAGCACTCCAGGACGCTGCCGCGCTCTTTGTGCGCCCCAGGGCCATGAGGCGCTTGCGTTTTGGAGCGCGCGGGGTCGCTGCCGCGTGGATGAAGCGGTGCTGCCGACCCCGTGAGTGAGCGACCGAGCTTTCTCCCAACCCCTCCTTGAGAGCGGAAACCAGAGACGACTCCGGCCTTGACGTCTTACTTCAGGAAGCCGCTGTCTTTCAGCCATTCGGTGAAGCGCTCGGGCCATTTGCCGGCGGCGGTGCTGTTGCCGGGTTTGTAACCAAAGCCGTGACCGGCGTTGCTGTAGATGTGCAGTTCGGCTTTCACCCCAGCGGCTTTGTATTTGAGGTAGAGGGAGGCCATGCCTTCGGAGATGTCGGGGCGATCTCCGTAACCGCAGGCGATGAAGACGGGAGGCATGCCTTTTTCAGCGGAAAAGAGATGGGAGGTGCCGGGGTAAATGAGCGCTTGGAAGTCGGGACGACTGCTGGCGCGCTCGATGGCTTCGGCGGCCTGAGGCTGACCGGGATCACTCTGCATGGCGGCGAAGGCGGCGAGTTCTCCCCCGGCGGAGAATCCCATGATGCCGATGCGATCAGGCTGAATGCCCCACTCAGCGGCACGCGTGCGCACGGTGCGAATGGCGCGGCGGGTGTCTGCCATGGCGTGCTTCTGGATGGTGTAGGTGCTGCCTTTTTCACGGGCCAGACGATATTTCAGGACAAAGGCGGCAATGCCGTGATCGCGGAACCATTCGGCAAGGGCATAACCTTCGTGACCGAGGCAGAGTTTGGAATGCCCGCCGCCGGGAGCGATGATGACCGCGACGCCGGTGTGATCTTGGGTCGGGATGAAGGGGGTGATCGAGGGGGCGTGGACATTGATCACGTTGCTGCCCTCCTGCTTTTCAGATTCCGTGGCGCGTGCTTCCGAACCGGGAGCCCCTTTTTCCCAGAGCGGCAGGGCCTGGGGAAGATCAGCGAGGGCGACAGAGGAAAGCAGGGAGAGAAACAGCAGGGGACGGAGCATAAGGATGGGGTTCAACGGATCGATGAGGGCGATTCGTTCAGGCAGAAGCACTTCTCAGCGACTTCAATAGCCTTTGAATAGGCTGGGGCGCTGGCCCTTTGGCTCAAGGCGCGGCCTGCAGGATGACCTGACCCGATTGCGTGCTGAGCGGAGCGGTCACGGGGAGGGTGGGCAGCAGGAAGTGCCCCTGACCGCCCTGAGGGCTGCCGGGCAACTGGAGGATGATGCCTTCATAACTGCCGCTGCGAGTGAGGGTGCCGTCTTTGAAACTGAGGGTGCCTTTGAAAAGACCCGTCTTGGTCGTGTAGGTGAGCGTGGTCTTGCGCGGGTTTGCCGCGGCGGCAGGCAGGGTGACGGTGCCTTTGGCTCGGAGTCGGAAGGTGATGTCGGGGGCGATGGCGGGGGTGCCAAAGTCACCGGGAGTGAAGACGAGGCGCGCATTGCCATCGGCATCGGGCAGGCCCATGGGGATGGCGGTGGCGGCGGGCTCGGTGTAGCGACTGCCGGTGGCGCTGAGAGTCAGGGGACTGAAGCCGGTGCGGTAAACTTTTTGACTGGCGGCCTGAGCGGGACGTGACCAGGTGAGAGTGCCAGAGAGGGTGCTGTCGGCATAAATGGGCGGGGTGCCTGCGATGACGGTCAGACTCCCGAGGACGGTATCTGAAGTGGCGGAAGCCTGATGCACGAGAATCTGCCCAGCAGGTCCCACGAAGGTGCCGGTGGTGAAACCCACGCCATCGGCCAATTTACCCGCGACGCTGAGGGTGCCTGCGGGAGCAATCGTGAAGCTGGCATAACCAGCCCCCTGCGGCTGCGTGGCGGGGCCGCTGGGGGCTGGCAGAGCCAGGGTGTAGTAACCTTTGAAGGCATCTGCTGGGGCGCTCTGGGCATGCCAGCGCTGACGCCAACCGCTGACTTCGAGACTGTGCGTGCCGTCGCTTACGGAGGCGTCGAGCAGCTGGTCCTGACCTGTCTGGAGGGTGAAGTTGAGCGTCAGGGTGGGCAGGTTTTTCCGGACGATGCTCAGGCTGGCGGTGGCGGTATCCGTGCCGGGCGCGCTGTCGAGGAAACCGGTGAGGCTGTGACTGGTCAGGCCCTGGATCAGTTTGCCAGTGAAGGTGCCCACGGAGGTGACGGTGAGATCGAGGCGACTGCCGAGCAGGCCATTGAGCTGCGGGTGACGCTCGGCAAAGCCTGTGTAGGTGCCATTGAGCCCCGGGGCCTGGGCGCGGACGATAAGGGTGGCCGTGGCGGTGTCGGTGCCACGATCGTTGCTGGCCTTGATGGTGACTGCGTAACCTCCGTCTTTGCGCGCGGTGGGGCGGCCCGTGATGCGCCCGGTGGTGGCGTCGATCTTCAGGCCTGGAGGCAGGCCGGTGGCGGTGAACTTCAGCGCGGTGCGGCGGGTGATCGGGTCAGTCGGGATGATGACCGGCGCGCTGTCTGGCCCGTATTGGCTGCCGATGACCACGTCGGGAAGCGGAACGGGTTTCTCCGTGATGATGGGCGGCAGGGAGATGATGCGAAGCGTGGTGATACCGCCAGGAAGGCTGAGTTCTCCGAGGCTGACGACGCATTGATAAAGCCCGGAGTCATCGACGGTGGTGCCGGTGATTTTCAAGCTCGCCGTTCCAGTGCCGCTGAGATTGCCGCCATCCGCGAGCGGGTTGCCATCGCGCTGCCAGCGGTAGGTGATGCCAGGACCTGCGGCATCAATCTTCAGCGTGGTGGTCGTGCCGGGGGCGAGGTTCAAGACACGCGAGGTGGTGTCCACAATGGCCAGCTGAGCCGCCTCTGAAAGCACGGTGCCGAGGGCATTCGTCGCGCGCAGGCTGTAGGCTCCGGCATGGCTGAGGTCCAGTTTGGCAAAGGTGAGGGCACTGCTGCGTGCTCCGCCAACAAGAGCGCCATTCTTCAGCCATTGCAGGCTGGCGGCAGGGGAGGCCTCGAACCCGGAGGTGAGCGTGAGGGCACTGCCGCGTGAGACGATCTGGGAGGTGGGTTGAGTCAAGATGCGCGGTTTGGTTTCATCATCCTGAAGCGTGACGGTGTGGGCCCCTGGCAGACCAATGGCGACGGAGCCTGTCGCGGGGCGTTGCAGCGTGACGATGATCGTCTCGGTGAGCTCAGCAGCGGTGTCCTGAATGAGCGAGATGGGAATCTGGGCCTGAGCCTGTCCGGCGCTGAAGCTGAGAGTGGTGCTGGGGGTGCTGTAATCGGCACCCGCGCCACGCCCGGCGGTGCCTGATAAAACGATGGGGACGCTGATGGGCAGTGTGGGTGCGGGATTGGCCGTGACGGTCAGTTGGAAGGTGCCGTCCTGTTCATTGACAATGGAGGAACCGAGCGTGAACGCGACCTGGGTCACCTCGGCAAGATCCGAACCAAAGACGGGACTGGTGACGGAGACACCCTGGGCAAGACCGGTGCGCTGCACACGCAGACGCATGAACTGCTGCGGCACGGTGTCGATGGAGGTGGCGGAGTAAACGAGCAGCAGATCGGCGGTGTCCGTTACAGTCACGGTGTGGGGATCACCACTGCGCCAGTTGAGGAGATCGGTGGAGACTTCGACGATGTATTGCACGTCTTTGCGAATGCCTGAACGCGGGATGGAAAGGGCCATGTAGCGCTGCTCAGGCTCGAGAATGCCGGTGAGTTCACTGAACAGGCTGATCTGTCCCCCGGAGGATTCGACATCGGTGTCTGGCGTGATCTCATCCACACGAGCGCTGGGAATGTCGAGCGTCGAGAGCGTGTTGGGATCCAGGCCGAGGGCGAACTCCAGCAGGTTGGCCAAACGGTCGCCATCCGGGTCAGCGGTGTCATCGGTGATGACAGGATCCCGCAGTTCTTCGGGGGTGAAGTTTTGCAACTGCCAGGAGTTCTCGGCATCCCCTGCTCCAAGCGTGGACAGGCTTTCCGAAACCCCACCAAAGCCGAGAACAAAGGTCGGCGTGATGGTCCAGGCACTGCCATCGCCGAGGAAACCGGACTCACCATTGCCCCAAGCCCACAAGGTGCCATCGGCACGCAGGGCGAAGACATTGCCCTCCCCAACGGAGAGCTGCGTGATCTGTGAGATCCCCTCCACGAGCGCAGGGGTCCAGGGATCCAAGGAGGAGTTCGCCTGCCGTCCCAAGAGACCTCGGTAGAGGCTCCAAGCCCAGACATTGCCCGCGGTATCGATGCCCATGCAGACCTCGCCCCCGACATCGATGCGCGTCAATGCGGGCAGTCCAGGCACCCGAGCCGGGAGGGTGAGATCGCCACCGAGCAGTGCCGGAGCAGTGATGCCGGAACCGGCGCCCCAGACCCAGACGCTGCCATCAGACTTCAGTGCGGCATTGGAATCCCGCCCTGCCTCGATCTGGATGATCTCCGAGAGCCCCAGGACCTGCACGGGACTGTTGCGCTGGATTGTGGTGCCATCGCCGAGTTGGCCATAGGCATTGCTGCCCCAGGCCCACACGGTGCCATCTGAACGACGCGCCAAACTGTGCGCGCCCCCAGCGGAAACCTCCACCACACTGGCGAGCCCTGGCACGGTGATGGGCGTGGGTCGCAGCGTGGTGCTGCCGTCTCCCAACTGACCGCGATGATTGCGCCCCCAGGCACGCACGCTGCCATCGCTGCTCACCGCCAGGCAGTGAATCGAGCCATCAAAGATGCCCAACGGATCCCCGGGTGGCAGCGTGTAGATGCCCGGACTCACCGAAAATGAAACAGCATTCGTGATGTTTTTCACCTTCACCGCATTCGCGGGGCCGGGACTCTCTGCACCATTCGCAATGCCCACCGCCCCACTGCCGAACTCACCCCATTGATTGTCCTCACCCCAGGTCCAGAGACTGCCATCGACCTTGCGCGCCAGAATGAAGTCCTGATTCGGGCAGGTGAGCAGATCCGCCATGGGACTGAAGGCCGTGAAAGGCGTGGGCAACTGAGAATCAGGATCGGCGGCGGTTTGCCCCCAAAAGAACCAGGTGCCATCTCGACGACGTGCCGCTGCCGCAGGCGCACGCCCGGCACGGGCCAGCGTGATCTCACTGAGCCCCGGAACCTGCACGGGCAGCAGGGATTCATCCAAACGTCCGCCGCCCAACTCGCCGCGTTGATTCCGCCCCCAGGCAGCCACTTCACCCGAACCGAGGAGCACGATGCTGGAATCACGCCCTGCGGCCAAAGCGCCCACACCTTCCGTGCCGAGGCTGTCAATCTGCACCGGCCGACTCGCGGGATCGCCAAGACCTGCCCCGAGCTGACCCATGTCATTGCGACCCCAAGCATAAACACGCCCCACACCATCTACCCCAAAAGCAAAGCCATCTCCTGCGGCGATGGCGACCATTTCACTGAGTTCCTGATACAGGGTCGGCACCTCCGTCAGCAGCGGGTAACCCGTCTGCGATTCATCACCGTCAAACAGGCCCCACCAATAAACGCGGCCATCCTCAAGCACCGCATAAGCAGTCTGATACCCCGCCGCGATGTAGGTGACCGGGGCCGGCAGACCAGTAACCTGAGTGGGCAAAAGGCGGCGACTCGTGGGTCCCGTCTCATACCCCAGCACCCTGCCCCATTGCCAAACGGTGCCGTCTTCTTTCAAGGCCAAGGTGACTCGATCTCCGACCGCCGTCATCACCACCATGTCCAAACCGGGCACTTGCACTGGAGTGAAACGATCCACCTGAGTGCCATCACCGAGCTGTCCTTCATCATTGCGGCCCCAAGCCCAAACGGTCCCATCCGCATTCACCACCGTGGCATGCGTGGTGCCAAAATTTCCCCCTGAAGCGATCCACACCGCTTGAGGCACAGGATCCGCGGGCAACCAAAGATCATTGACCTGCGTGGGCACCGGATGCGCGAGGAAATCCGTGCTGCCATTGGCGAGCAATCCGTCATGATTGCCGCCCCAGGCCCAGACCGTACCGTCGTCCTTCAGAAAGAAACCCGTCGTGCCCGCCGCACTGACCATGACCGCGTTCTCAGAATCCGGCACGATCCCAGGCACCGCGGTGCTGAAGCCATGCGTGGCATCGCCCGCCGTCTGCCCATAATAACCCCAGCCCCAGGAGGACACCTGCCCGCCACGCACAGCGAGAGTGAAGGCATCTCCCTTTGCCACCTGACCACTGAGGCCGAGACCGATCGATAAGGCACTGGTCGTGACCACCGCACCGCCCCCGGTGCTGCCCGCAGAGTCCACGAGAATGGGCTGATAGAGTCGATCCAAAATACGCGCCATGTTCAACCGCCCGCCACTGGCACATTCGTTGGTGAGAGCAGGTACCGGCTCCACATTGTCCAAGATGATCTGTTTGATGTGGCGCTGATCTTTGACCTGCGTCTGCCACATCGTCAGCAGAGCCGCCGTGCCTGCCACCATCGGCGCGGCCATGCTCGTGCCATTGCGGCTTTCATAACCATAACTCGCCTCTCCGGTCAGCTTCAGTTTGGTGCTCCAAATGCCGGTGCCTGGCGCGAACAGATCGACCGTCAGCGCGCCGTAGTTCGAGCCCGTGCTGACGGACCAGACAGACACGGCATCCAGCTGATCCGAAGCTCCGACACTGAGCACAAAGCCACTCGGCGTGCACGCGGGGTAAGTGGGGATGAGATCGTTGTTCTGACGTTTGTTACCCGCTGCCGCGACATGGATCATGCCATAGGGCTTTGGCAGCACGGGATTGGTGAAAGTCAGAACCTGATTCACCTTCGCCACCGTGGTGAAGTTGCTCAAAAACAAACGATCGCCTTTCACAATCGTCACCAGCGTGCCCGCCGGGATGCCCGCGCCCGTGATGGTCATGCCACTGCGAATCTTGGTGAACTCCGCCACCGTGCCTGTGATCTGCAAAATGTTCACCCCTTTGGCAAAGGTGGATTTCACCGAGTTCGCCACCGGGCGAGGATCCGACGTCGCCACGGGATTGTTGATGGCTTGCAGCATGGCCGAACTGTAGCCCGCGCCACCCCAGGAATGATTGGCCACTGCCACCTGCCGTCCATTGCGATTCAGCTCACGGAGGTAGTTCATCGCCGCCACCGCTTGGCTATACACGCCATAGGTGCCGGTGCCCTGTTTGCGAATGATGCGAATGGGCAGCAACTTCACATTCCAACACACGCCGGTCACCCCGAGGCCATTGTTTCCCACCGCCCCAACGATGCCCGCCACGTGAGTCCCATGACCGACATCGTCCATGACGTTGGCGTTGTTCTCCACAAAGTTCCAACCGCGCACGTCATCAATGCGACCATTGCCATCATCATCACGGCCATTGCCGGGGATCTCATTGGGATTGGTCCAGATATTGGCCGCGAGATCAGGGTGATTAAAATCCACCCCGGTATCCACAATCGCCACCACCGTGGTTGCCGCATCCGAGACATTGCGCGGTGCCTTCACCAGATCCCAAGCTCGAGGAGCGAGAACCTTTGGCAGATGCCATTGCGGGCCGGGGGCGTTGTCGTAGATCGGATCATTGGGCAGCGTATCCGCCCCGCTCATGAGGAAGTCAGGCTCCGCAAAACGAACGATGCCCTTGAGCTGATTCAAGGCCTTCACGCCCCGCTCAATCGAACCCGCGCCCACCACAGGCACCTCCACCAGATACAGCCCGTCTTTGGACACCTGCTCACGGATGCGATTGCCCACAGGTAAAACCGCCTTCAATTGCGCCTCGGTCACCTCCGGTTCCACCTGCACCATGAGGTGATCTGCGACCATGGCATTCTGCCAAAGCGGTTCCACCGATTCTCCCGTGGCCGACTTGCCATCCGCACGACTCACCGTGTCCACCCGCACCTGACTGTAAATAAACCCTGGGGCATGAACGAGCGCCGAGTGACGCTGCAAGGACACCTTCGCGGGCAATTCAAGGGCCCGATAAAGGTCCGGCTCCCACGTCTGGGGCTCAAACCGACGTGTCTCCTGACTGACAACCTCGCCACTCTGAGTGAGAGCATCAAAGGTCATGGGCGAGACTTGATTCACCCGCTCTGGCAGGGCAGGCAAAGCCACCTCTGCCGCTGTCATCGGCGCTGCGGTTGGCCTGACTTTCTCCACGGCAGGCGGAGAAGCTAGAGCCACCGTCGAGGACAAAAGTTCCGGTTTTTCTGCCTCCGGTTCCTGCACCCAGAGCCCCAAGCCTAAAAACCCAAGGCCAAGAGCCGCGAGGGCTCCGACCGCGATGCGTGAAAAGGTCTTCATGAAAGGATGATCCATTAAAAGGAAGGCTTTGCAGGACTGTCAAAAGGCAGCACCACGGGCACCGAGGTCGTGCTCTGGATCGTGCCGAAACCCGGGGCCACCTGGCCGGGCGAATTGAAACGCGGATTGTTCGTGTAAATATCGATCCGCCCATTCGAAGTGACGAGCCCACCCGCCTCCACCTCCACGGTGCGCGCGGCAAGCACGGACAACGGGCTGTCCAAGGTCACATTGCCCCGGAAACGTAAGATCGAAGCCCCTGCAGCATAAAACTTCAAGACACTGCGGGCGATGAAGGAACCGCCATCGACAATGACCGCATCCCCACTCGCGCTGTGTCCACGAGCTTTGATGACATCCGCACTGAGCGTGGCGTTGCGCAGCGTGACCAGCCCTCCCGTTTCGAGTGCATCAATCACGATCTGCCCTGTCTGCGGATCTGCGCGCAGACGTGATCCATCCACCGTGATCGGGCTTCCCCCGGAATCGAGTCGGATGCTGCCCGCCAGTGCGGCAAGCTCCGAAGAATTGCGAATGGTGATGGCCAAAGGCTCCGTGCTGCTGCCCACCGAGATGCCACGCGGAGCGGTGATCGTCGTGCCGTCCACCCCCAAACTCTGCAAACCGCCTCCGCGCACACCGCGCAGTGTCGCCTGCCCCGCCTCCACCGTGCTTCCCCTCACCTGCAGATCAAATTCCTGACTGCCATCTCGACCGTAGGCCGTGAGCGTCAACTCCTCGGAGGCCAGTGTCGCATCCCCCGCTCGCAGCGTCGCATCTTGAATATCCAAAGCACGTGCTCTGAGTTCCAAAGCCGTGCGCGCTGGAGTGTGAACGTTAGCCCCAGGCTTAACCAAAAGCGTGTCATCCGCGATAATGGCTAACTTTTGCGGAGCCCCGCCAAACACATCCTCATCCACCGTGATGTTACCCGACAAGGAGGGCAGCGTGAGGCTGCCATCGTTTTCCGGGCGGCTTTTCATCATGACATTGAGCGTCCGTGTCTTCGCGCCCGTTCGCGTCAGCGTGGTGTCCGCCAGGGTGACCAACTGACTCGGATCGGCTGGCACGAAGTCCTTTTCAGTGACTGTCTTGTTCGGATCATCGAGATCATTGACCAACTGAAAGATCGTCACTTCGGGCGAGGCCCCGCGCAGCGCAAAAGGTGTCTGGGTCAAAAATCCCCCGCCCTTCTCCGCGCTCTGTTCCGTGACGCTGCTCTGAATGAAGGGATCTGTCGGCGGTGGCCCAAGGCTCCCGGTGGTCAGTTGCGAAGTCGTGACCAATCGATTCAAATCCACCTCCACCGGATCTGGCAGACGTTTGTCAGCGGGATTGATCACCAGCATCTGCCCCGCTTCGATGGTTTCAAACTCACCTAACAGAGATTGCAGCGCCACCCGGATGCGGCCCTCGAGTACCGTGATCTTGATGTATTGACCTGGGTAATAGGCAATCAGGGCGGTTCCCTGGACCTGAAAACTGTAGCCAGGCGCACTGACCTTCACGGTCTGGCGTTTTTTCTGACCGCTGCTGCCCACCATCATGACGCCCTCTTTCAAATGCACAGCGTCCTCCTTGCCCACCTGAACTTCAGAACTGGAACCGAGGCGCACAAACCCTTTGTCTAACCGCAACTGAGACTGACTGGACTTACGTGTCGTGAAAGCCTGGCCCGGTGCCACTGTCTGCGCACTGCGTGCCGAGGCCGCCCCTTTCACGGCTTCAACCGTCGCAGACGACAGAGGCTGGCACAGGGCGAAAATGGGGAGGCAGTAGTGTAGGATTTTCATCGGATGACACATAGATCAGAACTCCCAATGCGCGGAGATTCCGGCTCCAAGAATCAGGTTTTGATATTCAAACACGGGGGCAGATGAACGATTCACCGAGTAACTGCCCGTCAGGCCGAGACTCAGCCAATCCGTCAAAGCATAAGTAGCACCAACCATCAGCACATGATTCCAATCGGTGCGCTGTCCCGTGCGATAGTGGTAATAAGCACCGCGATAACTCGTCTGCACGGTGAGAGCATCGGTAAGCCGCAGTTTCCAACCTGCCGCCAAACTGTACTCATGTCGCCCAGCTTCCCAGGGCTGCGGGGCGGTGCTCCAGTCGCCATACACCCCGGCAAAAATCTGCTGGCCCCGCGAAATCTTCCAAAGCTTTTGCAGCCCCAGACTCGCCACATGGTCCTCATACAAAACCGACCCGGCCTCTACCTCCGTGAGCCGAAAGTAAGAGTAGCGCGCCACTAAAAAAGCATCCTTCAACTGCGGCAGCAGATACATCATGCCCAGGTCACCACGCCCCAGATCGAAATCGAGGCCCGTGGCTTCGTTATGACGCACCGTGTGGTAATCCCAGCCTGCATTGACAAACAAATTCCCCGCCACGCGATTTGAATAACCCACCCGCAGGCCTGTCCTCAGGTAGGTGTCTGAAAGCTGATTCCGATTCGCCAGGGCTGCATTGTCCGTCCACAGCACCTGCGCATCCAGCTCGATACTCCAGGGTGCCCAACTGGCGCGCCGCAGCAGGATCCGCTGCTCCCCATACTCATCGTCTCCCACCATTTTAGGCGCTGCGGGGGCCGTTCCCTCGTCATCTTCGCTCGCTCCCGTCACGCTGCCGTCCCAGGCTCCACTCAGCAGCGATTGATTGCGCGCCACATCCGCCTGCTGAGTGGGACCCGGCATGGACTGAGCCGAGACCCCGGCACAAACCCACCACCCGCTGAAAAAGAGGACTCCCCAAAGAGAGAACCGAGGACCTCTCAGAAACCATGTTGAATGAAGCATCGCGTAATCAAAACTGACGACACCCCACTTGAATGCAAGGTGCACCTTCCTTCATACCGGTAGAATGGCCTGAAGTTACAGGCTTTCACACAGTCTAAAGATTCAGCGCACTCGCAGTCTCAACTCAAGACGCTTTGAGCGTCTTGGCACCCTCATCAATGAGGAGCCAGAAGTTCTTCGATTGGCTCAGCGCCTCATCTTCTCCGCCACCTGGCAGATTGCTGCGGTAGAGGAAATCCGCCAGCGTGTTCTTATGCAGCACTCGATGGATGCGCACGTTGCCATCTTTCACGGCAAAGTAGATGCGATAATCACCCGCACGACAGCGGTAAAGCTTCTTGCCACCGCGCTCCAAAACTCCAAATCGTTTCGCTAACAAAGTCTCCTCCAAATCCCCAGAATTGATGTTCAACGCCTCCAGAATGTGAAATTGGATCTGGGTGGGGAGATGAGACAGTTCAGCAGCGCTGATATCATTAAAAACGATCTGGAGCATGAATTTGAAGTTAGAGATCAATGCCGAGAGTTCAACGCGGAATGTGCCAGACGCTAGGCGGTGAAATCAATGAAATCCAAATTCCGCGCCTGCAACGTGCTCGGACTGAGATCAGGCATGAACCGCGTGAGGTTCGGAAATACGCTGCTCAACTGGTTGTCCGAGCATCCGAACCATTTGGCAATCATCGCGGCTTTTTTATTTTTTTTCGTGTTAGTGATCCAGCGACCCCGATTTCCGGTGCAGTCAATGCCACCATTGACCGTGAGATCAGGGAACCTTCCATAAATGCTGCCCCCTTTGACCGCTCCTCCCGCGACGAAACTGTGTCCACCCCAGGCGTGATCCGACCCGCCTGTCGCATCGTTTTTATTCGGCGTGAAGGTGCGATTGAAGTCCGAGGCACTGAACAACATGACGCTATCCCACATTCCCAGAGCCACCATCGCATCCTTGAATGCACGCACCGAACGAGAAACATTGTTCACCAAGTTGTAGTGACCCGCATTGACGTTGGCATTCGGGATCTGCGAGGTGTGCGTATCCCAACCTCCGACCTGCACAAAGAAGATTTGCCGACGATTGTTCAGCAGCGAGCGGCCTGCGATCATGCGCGAAACCACACGCAGTTGGTTCGCCAAATCAGTCATGCCATACCCCGATGGAAACCAATTGTTGAAATGCACATCCAACGTTGGATTCGGCGCAGCCGTTTGCGACAAGGCCGTGCCCACGAGACCTTCGGTGTTGCGTGCACTCATCGGCGTCTCCGCGTAAGTGCCATCAAACAAACTCGAGTGACTGGCAGACATGATCTGCTCCAGCGCACGGAACCGCCAGCCCGCCGTGGTGTTCTGATAGTTGGTGCCGAGCAAGGGGTCAGATCCCTCCACCAACGCGGTAGCGGGGCTGTATCGACTCGCCCCAGGATTGCTCAAATTCACGAAGTCAGGTCGCAGTGCAGCATTTCTCAAGGCGCCGCCATAAACCGTGCTGGGACTGCCTCCGCTGAACCCACTGAGCGCGGTGATCGCCCCAGAACTATTCATGAAATAGGGCTGCTGGCTGACGCCCACTTGAAAGCTATTGGCTCCTGCGATGGAGACTGAAACGCCCAGGTCACCGCTGTTCAAACCCGACACGATGTCTGCCACACGCCCACCCCATCCATTGACGAACGGTTGATCCGAAATGGACGACTGCCACTGCACCTGCTGATCGGAATGAGAGAAAAGTTGGCGCGGTTTTGTGCTCGCTGGCAGGGTGTTAAAATTTGCCCGCGTGATCTGCTGAGTGCCCACCAGCGTCCCCACATTGGCGATGAAGGCGAGATCTCCTGCGTCAAACATCGTCTTCAGTGGGTAGGCTCCAGGATGTAAAGCCATGTCATTCTTCGTGTAACCCGGGCGATTCAAGGGATCATAGGCACTGGTTCCACTGCCCCCATTCAGCGGTGTGATTCGTGAACTCACCGGGTCGGTCGTGATGGCAGAGCCATTGAAATAACCATTGCCCGCTCCAGGGGTGAAATCGAAACCCGAGTTCGGCACGGCCAACACACCGCGCCCACTTTGATAATCGGCACGCGCCGAACTACCCGCAACACCGCCGGGGATGAGCAGATTGTTGGAGTCATTTCCACCATTAAAGAACAGGCAAATCAACGCCTTGTAATCGCTGCCGCCACTTTGAGCAGCCGCAGCGCCCGTGAGTTTCAATTGCGCGAGAGTATTCACCAAACTGGTGATCCCCAGGCCAGCACAGCCCGTCTGGAGTATGAAATCACGACGATTGGGCCGACTGCGATCTTCAGTTTTACGGAGAAAGATGTTCATAAACCGGGAAGAGAATGGGTGAGATCAATGGGAAACAAAAGCAGGCGCACCGACGGTCATCAGATACCCAGCCCAACGGCAGCGATCTCGAATGTCATTGTCAAAGGTGCCACTCGGAGGCGACTTCGGATTGAAGGGTGCTTCAGCCAAATAACGCGTCGTCGCAGGGCTACCAGCGCCTCCACTAAATCGATAAATGGCATCCATCACAGCCTGTCTTGGATTGAAAGCAGGAAGCGGGTTCGGCACCGGTTGATTGGGTTCAATCAGCACCGGGTAACGTGCCTTCAAACTGCCACTGCTGAA
>JAIXVB010000051.1 GCA_027483245.1 Verrucomicrobiaceae bacterium
AAGCAGCTCGGTGGTTTTTGGCCCGCACTCGGCACCGGCATTCTCCTCTCCATCGCGCTTTATGCGCTGACCATGCGTCTGCTGAAAGTGGCGGGTGTGAATCTTTAATTTTTTGTTCATGAAGGTCTTTCGTTCCCTTGTTTTAATACTCAGTCTCCTCCCTTTTTTGGCGATTGCCGAAGAGGATGCCAAACGGACCGCCAATACCGTTGTCCTCAATGAAACGGGGGTGAAAAATCTCCGTATTGAAACCCAGGAAGCGGAGGAGACCACGTTTGAAGAAACCATCTTTGCCCTCGGTCAGCTTGATGTGCTACCAGGGAAACGAGCCGTGCTAAGCAGCCGCATTTCAGGCCGTGCGTTTTCAGTGCTCGCCTTGCCTCATCAGCAGGTGGAGGAGGGGGATGAACTCATGTGGGTGGAGAGTCGGCAGCCCGGCGATCCACCGCCGACCATCATGTTGGGAGCCCCGATGAGTGGCCTGATTTCAAAAGTGGACATTGCGGTTGGCCAGCCTGTGCATCCTGATCAAGTGCTCATGGAAATCGTCGATCTCAGCACCCTGGAAGCCACGGCATCTGTGCCGCAACATCTCGCGGGTAAGCTCGCCGTGGGTCAGAAGGCACACATTCGCATCGCCACGCAGATGGACAAAGTCATCGAAGCCAAGATCGCGCACATTGGAGCTTACGCAGATAACAATGAAGGCACTCTCGAGGCCTCCTTTCATCTGCCCAACGATGACCTCATGCTTCGGCCTGGAATGCGTGCTGAGTTTAACATCGTGCTGAGTCAGCGTGAAGGTGTGGTCACCGTGCCTCGCTCAGCTTTGCAGGGCGAGGCCGCGAATCGATTTGTCTATGTGAAGGACTTTGACCTCGAACACGCCTTCATCAAAACACCCGTTCAAGTCGGCCAGATGAATGACCGTTTTGTCGAGATCACGAATGGACTTTTCCCAGCGGATGAGGTGGTGACGCGCGGTGCGTATTCACTCTCGTATGCGGGGGCCAGTTCCGTTTCATTGAAGGAGGCGCTCGATGCTGCCCATGGACACGAGCACGCCGAGGATGGTGGTGAGCTGACGCCTGAGGCAAAGGCCAGGATGGAAGCTGAAAAAGGCGCAGGATCAGGTGACGAACACGATCATGATCATGAGGAAGGCGAAACCAGCCCCTTCTGGATGTGTGTCAGCGTTGTGCTGTTTGTCCTGCTGCTCATTTCATTGGCCACGCGCAAACAATCGCCAGATGCAGTCACTGATGAATCGGTCAAGAAGGAGGCCGCTTAACCCATGCTCAACCAAATGATCCATGGGTCGCTCGCGAATCGAGCGGTCATCATCGGTCTGTCCATCATCCTTTTGGTGATGGGCATGAAGACGGCCACGGAACTGCCTGTGGAGGTTCTTCCTGATCTCACGAAGCCCACGGTTCTAATCCTCACGGAATCGCCCGGGCTGGCACCCGAAGAAGTTGAAATGAGAGTCACTCAGCCTTTGGAGAGTGCTCTCATGGGCGTGGCTGGTCTCACGCGGCTGCGCTCGAACTCTGATGTGGCTTTGTCACTGGTGTATGCCGAGTTTGGATGGGACACCGACATCTACAAAGCCCGCACGCTCGTGCAGGAGCGTCTGCAAAGTGTGCGCGAACAATTGCCTGAAGGCGTCCAGCCTTTCATGACGCCAGTGGCCTCACTCATGGGGGAGATCCTGCTCGTCGGTGTGCGTTCGACGATCAAAGAAGGCGAACTCGGCTACATTCCGCCGAGTGAGGTCCGCGCTCTTGCGGATTGGACCCTCAAGCGTCGGCTTCAAAGCATCTCTGGCATCGCTGAGATCCTCAATATGGGCGGTGGTGTGAGGCAGATCGAAATCCAGCCTGATCCTTATAAGATGCAGGCGAATGGCGTGAGTATTCAGGAGTTGGAACGGGCAGCTCGTGAAGCGGCGAATACGACAACGGGTGGCTTTCTCAACACGGGACCCACAGAGATCATGGTGCGCAACTTGGCAATGACGGTGGAGCTCAATGACATCGCTCGCACCGTCGTCAAGAAAGTGAATGACCGCACTCTTTCGATTGGAGATGTTGCCCGTGTGGCGTGGGGCATCGAGCCTATGCGTGGTGATGCCACGGTGAGTCAGGCTCCCGAGAAATCGCCGACCTACGGCGTCATCATGAGCGTCACGAAAGCGCCTGGCTTTGACACGCGCAAACTCACCGAGCAGATCAAAGCCGCATTGGAAGAACTCCAGCCCACCCTTCCGAAAGGTGTCGAGACCACGCTGCTGTTTCAGCAGAAGGACTTCATTGATCACGCTATCGGCAATCTTACAGAGGCCATTCGCGATGGTGCGATCATGGTGACACTCGTGCTGTTTCTTTTCCTGTTAAACCTCCGCACGACCTTCATCACACTGATGGCCATGCCTCTCTCCTTTGGCATCACGCTGCTCGCTTTCAAAGGGTTCGGCATCAGTGTGAATTCGATGACCCTTGGCGGTTTGGCTGTTGCCATTGGCATGGTGGTGGATGATGCCATTGTGGATGTGGAAAATGTCTTCCGACGTTTGCGGGAAAATGCGGCGCTGCCAGTGCCACAACCGAGACTAAAAGTCATCGCGAAGGCCTCAGGCGAAGTGCGGAACTCCATTCTCTATGCCACCGTCTTGATCATCCTCGTTTTCCTGCCGCTGCTCGGGTTGACGGGTGTCGAAGGGAAACTCTTTGCTCCCATCGCTGTCGCCACGATCCTCTCGATGATCGCTAGTTTCATCGTTTCGCTCACGGCGATTCCAGTGCTCTGCTCACTGCTGTTGAATCCCCGGCAAGGTCATGCTCACCAGGACGGCTTCATGACACGAAATATGAAGTGGCTGCTGGAGCATACATTGCTGCGCTTTGCCCTCAGTCAGCCCTTGGTGGTGCTTACCCTTGCCTTGGCCATGCTCATGGCGGCGTTCTCCCTTTACCCCAAGATGAACAAGGACTTCCTGCCCAAGTTCCAGGAGGAAACAGCGCTCGTCGCCGCCAGTGCAGCACCCGGCACGTCATTGGAGGAGATGAATGACATCTCCGATTTCATTGAACAAGAGATCCTCTCCGTGCCTGAGGTTCGCAAGGTGGGGCGCCGACTCGGGCGTGCCGAGCGAGGTGACCACGTTGTGCCCGTTTCCACAGCTGAATTTGATGTCGATTTTCGTGAGCAGGAAGGTGATCAGAAAGGGCAAAGCCGAGGTCGCCAAGAAATCCTCAATGACATCTCCGCGAAGATAAAAACCGTGCCCGGTGTCTTTGCTGTCGTCAGTGGCCCGCTCGCAGATCGCATCGGCCACATGCTCAGCGGCGTGTCTGCGCCCGTGGCCGTGAAAGTCTTTGGGCCAGACCTCGAAAAGCTGCGCCAGATCGGCATCGAGATTCAGGCCGTAGCAAAAAGCATTCCCGGCTTCGAGGACTGTAAATTGGATCAAACGTCCTCGATCCCACAACTCCGCATCGAGGCTGATCGAGATCGCGCCCAGGCTTACGGCATTGCTCCTGGCAAACTCAACGATCAACTCTCCGCACTGATCGGTGGCAAGAAACTCTTGGAATTGCGCGAGGGTCAACGCGCGGTGAATCTCGTCATGCGACTGCCGCTCGAGTGGCGTGATTCGCCGGACAAGATTGCTGAGTTGCCCATTGAAATGGAGGATGGTCAGCGCATCCCTCTCTCACTTGTCGCAGAGGTGCGTGAAGCGAAAGGACCGAATGTCATCTTTCGCGAAAATAGTCAGCGTCGATTTGCCATCGGCATCAAACCAAGCGTGCGCGATGTCTCGAATCTTGTTGTGCGTTTGAAACAAGAGGTCGCCGAAAAGGTCAAACTATCGGAAGGCTACTTCATCACTTATGAGGGCGAGTTTCAGGCGCAGCAGGAGGCAACTCAGCGCATCATCCTTTACTCTGCCATTGTTTTTGTCGCCGTCTTCCTGATGCTTTTCGGTTATTTCCGCAGTGCCTCGCTCGCGTTGCAAGTGCTGGTGAACATCCCGCTCGCACTGATGGGTGGTTTGGCCTTCACCTACTTCAAAGTGAACAACATCAGCATCGCGACATTGGTCGGTTTCATTGCGGTGGGTGGTGTCGCCGCGCGCAATGGCATCATGATGATCAGCCATTACCTTCACCTCATTCAGCATGAAGGCGAGGGCTTCACCAAGAAGATGGTCATCCGCGGCACTCTGGAGCGCCTTGTTCCCGTGCTCATGACGGCGTTGAGTGCTGGCATCGGCCTGATTCCACTCGTGCTCGCCGCCGACCAGCCAGGAAAAGAAATCCTGCATCCTGTGGCCGTCGTGATTGTTGGTGGCCTCGTATCCTCAACCTTCCTCGATATGGCCGTCACACCTGCGATGTTTTGGCTATTCGGCCGTAAAGCTGCGGCCAAAGCGATTGAGCTTGATGCTGCGGCAAGTCATTAAATTTCCAAACGGTTCTGGCTTTCTAGCCCACCACCGCAAGGCAAACCCAAACACACCACAACCCAAACCAACCCATGAAAAAGCACATCATCATCAGTCTGTTCAGTCTCGCCTTGGCCTTTACCGCCACGGCTGCTGAAAAAGAAAAACATGACCACGATCACGAACATGCGGCCAAAGCTGGGCCTACAGGAGGCAAGCTGATTACCAAGGTCGAACCGCATGTTGAGTTCTTCGTGAACAAAGATAAAAAGGTGGAGATTCGTTTCGTCGATGACGACAACAAAGTCGTCGCACAAGGCACGCAGGTTGTCAGCATCACGATGGGTGATCGTGATAAACCCACTCGGCTTGCGTTCACTAAAGACGGCAACAAACT
>JAIXVB010000707.1 GCA_027483245.1 Verrucomicrobiaceae bacterium
GTCGAGATCGCTTTCGCCGGCATCCAGCCCGGAGCGATCTGCCAGATCTTCACCACCGAGCAGCCCCAGTTTCTCATGGCTGATCCCGAGGGCCGAATCCAGCTCACCGTTCCTGCCCAAACAACACTGCAACTTCAAGTGCTGCCCACACAACAGGCGGTCATGAGGTAAAACCGCAGCTCAAAAGTCCCCTCAGACGCGCCTCCTTTCATCTCGTGAAAAAGCTTCTTCTCATCTCCCTTTACCTCACTCTAGCACTGACCTGGGCCTACCGACTCCGCCCGCAGGCTGAGCCCAAGGCAGACACCACGCAGCTCGAGGCTCAGCAGAAAATCGCGGCCTTCATGGGCAAAGGGGCCAAGGACAGCGCCATTCCCTTTGTCATGCGGTTGATCAAACTGACCGATGCGCAGATTTTATCCCTGGCAGAGTGGGTCGCTCAGCCCAGCAGCACGCAGGTGCGTCAACTCACCGTCCAGCAGACATCGCTGGAGGAATTGGGACCGCACTGGGGCGCCGTCCTGCTCCTGGCGGCGCTGGGCAATGATCCTCTGCTGCCGCCGCTGGAAACGCATCTCATGGTCTCCGCCGCCGGAGATCGACTGACCACGGAGGGTAAAATCCAGCTCCTGCATCTACTGGCCCAGCGTGCCCAGGCTCAGGGAGATGCCAAAGACGCCGTCGTCATTCTCGGTCGAGCCAGTGAGCTGCCAGGGGCTGAGTGGAATACGCTGCGGACCCTGGCTGCCACCGCGCGGGCCAATCGAGACGTGACTCCTGCTCTGAAGGCCCTGACCGCGTGGATCGACCGTCACCCCAGCGAGGACAGCACCCCCGACCTCGAGGCCGCCCGGGATCTGGAGACCGCCCTTTTCATTCAAAGCGACCGCGCGATTCATGCCCTGGATCAGCTGCTCCACACACTCGCTCATCGCCCACACCAGCCAGAACGCACCCTCGATCGCGCCTACACGGCCGCCCGCAGTGCTCGCCAAGGCACCCGACTGCTGCCTTGGATCGAAAAACACCTGGCGACTTTCCCCGACCACGCGCTGGATCTGCCCACACTGGCCCACCAGACCGATTTGCCGGTCGATTACCTCCGCTGGCTCTCCCGCTACGCTGGCATTTGCGATGATGAACAGCCTCCGGCACGCACCTTTGATGCCTACCTCCGGCTCGCCGCTGCGGGGGAAAGCGCCGCGCTGCATCGCCTTTGCGCCCTGGCCCCCAGCGCCCGCCGAGAGAAAGACTGCGAACAGGCTCTCAACGCAGCCCTGAATCGCCCGCAACTCCAGGCCGCCGCCATTCTCCTGGCTCAGACAGATGCCATCGCGCGGCGGGTCTTGTCCGCTCAATTGCATCAGCAGCCAAAGGCACGCGATCTGCACTACGCGGCGAGCCTCGCCTCAGCAGCTGCCAAAGGCCCGGGCAGTGCCGCTCTTGTCTGGCAGGATTTTCTCCGTCGTTTCCCTGCCGATGTCCCCGCCCAGCGTCGCCTGATCCAGGCTCACCTCAGCGCCGGTCAGCCTGCCCTCGCCCTGCGTGTCTATGCCGCACTTCCCGCGTCTGTCTTGACGGAGGAAGACCTGCGTGAGCGGACGATTTTAGGCCAGCTTTGAAGAGGGCTCTTTCCCGCCTCGCTTTTCAAACTCAGCCCGGAGGCCAATCCAAAGGCCGACCTGCCAGCAAGTGCACATGGAGGTGGGGCACCGTTTCACCGGCATTTTTGCCGTGATTGATGACCAAACGAAAGCCCTCGGTGGAGCGATCTTTGACGCCTAGTTTTTCGGCGATCTTCCCCGCTGCGAGCAACAGCGCGCCGAGCGTGGCCTGATCTTCCAAGGTGGCTTCGCCGACACGAGGAATGAGCTTTTTCGGCACGATCAGCACGTGAATGGGTGCCTGGGGTGCGATGTCATGAAAAGCGGCCACAAGGTCGTCTTCATACACCAGCGGAGCGGGGATCTCGCGATCGATGATCTTTTGAAAAATAGTCTTTTCGGACATGCTAGAAGGGGACGGGGGATCGAAGTGAAAAACAAGGCTCCGAGTTCTGGACTCGTTAAATCCGTCTAACGGAACAGCTCTTCTTGGCTGGGGTCACGCGGGCGACGGCTGCCGAGGGATTTGATCTCATCGATGAACTCGCCGACATCCTCAAACTGGCGATAAACAGAGGCATAACGCACATAAGCCACGTGATCGATGCCCTCGAGACGGCGCATGACTTTGGCCCCGATGACCGTGGCCGGGATCTCGCGGTAACCTTCTTCCTCGAGTTCGTTGGCGATGTCGTCCACCATCTGCTCGAGGTCTTCCATCTTCACCGGACGCTTTTCACAGGCCTTGCGCAGGCCTGACATCAGCTTGTCACGATCAAAGCTCTGCCGGGCTCCATTGCGCTTCACGACACGGAGTTCTTCACGTTCCACGAGTTCATACGTGGTGAAACGGAAACCACACTTCATGCACTCGCGGCGGCGGCGGATGGCATGACCCTCGCGAGCTTCGCGTGAGTCAATGACTTTGTCTTGGGAGCTGCTGCACTTAGGACACCGCATGGTTGGGGTCGCTAAGGTGACAGGTCCGCTTCAGTCTGGCAAGGACGGCCTGCTCTTCAGCCTAACTTTCGACATGCTGAACAAATTTCATCCCCATTGTCATTCACCCGGAAATCGAGCGTCGGATCATCCACCTCGGTCTTGCCACAGACCTTGCATTGGTGAAAAAAAGCCGCGTCTGAACGACTCGCTTGCTCATACGCCGCACGCCGATTCGAGACCTTAACGGCGTGCAGCTGACCCTTCACAAAACTGGGTCCAAAGGTGATGAAATAATTCAGCAGAGCAAAGGCAATGGGCACGATGAGCAGAGGCGTGGAGATCACCGAAAGTCCCAGCATGGCCGCAGTAAAAATGGCCACCCACTTGATTTTCACCGGCAGGATGAAAAAGAGCAGAATTTCTTCATTGGGAAACAAGGTGGCGAAGGCGAACAGTGCCATCAGATACAGCCACATGGCGTTGGCTTCGTAGCCAAAGAACACAGAGCCTAATGCCAGCGAGAGCATGCCACCGAGCACATAAAGATTCACCCGAAACGCTCCCCAAGCCTCCTCCAGCCCCTTACCCAACCACATCATGAACATGGCTCCGACGATGGCTGCAAACAAACTGCTGCTGGGAATGAAGGCATACGTGAACAACCGCCACAGCTCCCCACGCAAAACGCCCTCGGGTTTCAGCATGAGAAATTGTTCATACGGGTCACGCGCCTCCACGGAAAGGAACATGAAAATGAGCAGCGTGAACAATTGGAGAATCGCGATTCCCTGAAGCAATCCAGGAATGGCGAAGCGACCGAGGCGGGATTCGAGCTTGTCGAGCAGTGGCATGAGGACGGGAGATTACGTGCAGCAGACTGCGCGCGTTGGCCAGTTGTGATTTGGATTACGGTTCTTCGATCCAAATCACTCGAAGACCCAGCCTCCGCGCCACTTCCCGGCCCTCGACAGGCCCCAACACCATCAAGGCCGTTGCATAGCCATCTGCCCAGCCGCAGCTCTCATGAATCACCGACACTGAGACCAGACGATGGGTGATGGGCTGGCGTGTGCGCGGGTCGATGAGGTGACTGAAACTGCGTCCGTCTTTCTCAAATCGATGCCGATAACTGCCACTGGTGGCGATGCACTGATCCGTAAGCGGCAGTGTCTGAATGGCCTCACTCTGCAGAGCCTCGGGCGACTGTACACCCACCTGCCAAGGCACCCCCTGGGGCGATGTCCCCACTGCCGCGACCTCGCCGCCTACCTCGAGCAAAAAGTCGGTCAACCCCTGCTGTTTGAGCATGGCGACCAACTCATCGATCACAAAACCCTCCGTCACCGCAGCGACATTGATGCGCAGCTCGGGGTCATCTTTTTTCAAAGCCGGAGGATCCACCCGGAGGGCAAGATGCTGCCAACCCACGGGCGGCATGCGCGGGGATGACTTCGATCCCGGTGGCCCAAAACCCCAGGACTCCACCAGGGGTGCCACGGTCACATCGAGCACGCCCTCCGTCTGCAAAGCGATGTCCTGCGCGAGTTTCACGACTTTGACCAACTCGAGCGGCACCGGGAACCAGTCTGTGCTTCGACTGGCATTGAACTGGGAGAGCGCCGAATCTGCTTTCCAATGGGAAAGAACGGCCTCACGTTGATTGAGGTGATTTTGAATCCCTTCGCGCGTTGTTTCCGTGGCCGACAGCGCTAGCAAACTCCACGTGGTGCCCATGGTCTCGCCACTCAACTCGGTCAGTTGGGGCTGACACGACACGACTTGCAGCGCGATCATGAGGCCCCCTGCACGCGCGGCGAGTGAAGTCAGAACTTTGATCAATGACACGCTCTCTCTAACGGCGGACATTCCCCTCCGTTCAAGCGATTCGCGACGGATGAGGCCGCGAATCGCAGGACGATTGAAATGGGAGAGCGGTCGATCTAGCCGCAGGCCGATTAGACCACCACGCTGTGCACGCGGCTGATGCCCTCTATGGACTCAAGCTCCGTGATGACCGCAGGGCTAGGAGTGGTGTCGAGTGTCAGGAGCGTGAGCGCCGTGCCACCTTCTTTGTTCCGGCTCAGAGACATGTCTGCGATGTTGATCTTATGCTTGCCGAGGATGGTGCTGTAGGCCGCGATCATGCCAGGGCGATCCTGGTTTTCGATCAGCAACAAGGTGCCTTCAGGGCGGGTCTCGATGTGACGTCCGTTCACCTTCACGATGCGGGGTTCACCGGCAAAGAAGGTGCCGGCAATGCTAGCGACCTCACTGCCATTGCTGGCCTGGACTTCGATGAGATCCGTGAACTCGCTGGCATCAGGAACGCGGCTCTCGGTGAAACGCAGTCCCAGACCTTCCGCAACACCGTTGGCATTGATGTAATTCACCTGCTCCGCACCGACTGCGCGCTCCAGGAATCCTTTCAACACCGAGCGTGAGATGAGCGTGGTGTCTCCAGAGCCGACTTTGCCACTGTAGCTGATGATGACATCGTTCGAGCGTGCTGGAGCGAACTGGGAAACCAGACGACCGAGCAACTCACCGAACTTCAAGAACGGCCCGAGATCAGCGAGCGTCTTGGGATCGACATTCGGCATGTTCACCGCGTTGACGACCGTGCCTTGGAGGAGATGGGCTTTGATCACTTCCGCGATCTCGATGCCGACGTTTTCCTGGGCTTCTTCTGTGGAGGCGCCGAGGTGAGGGGTAAAAACCGTGTTGGGCGCGCTGAGCAGCGGATAATCGGCCGGTGGCGGCTCGACTTCGAACACGTCCAGAGCAGCTCCAGCAATGGTGCCATTCGTCAGCGCTTCCGCGAGGGCTGCGTCATCGATCAGGCCACCACGAGCGCAGTTGATGATGCGCGCCGTCTTTTTGAGAGAAGCCAAGCGCTTGGCATTGATCATGTGCTTGGTCTCTGGCGTCAGAGGCATGTGCATCGTGATGTAATCCGCTTGGACGATCGCGGCATCGAGGTCCTCGCAAAGCTCCACCCCGAGACTATCTGCGCGATTTTTCGAAAGGTAAGGGTCGTAGGCCACCACGCGCATGCCAAAGGCCTTGGCACGTTTGGCGAACTCTGCGCCGATGCGGCCCATGCCGAGAACGACCAGCGTTTTGCCATACACTTCGGTGCCTTGGAAGCTCTTGCGATCCCATTTGCCACTGACGATGGTCGCGTGCGCCTGAGGTGTCTTACGGGACAGCGCCATCATCAAAGTGAAGGCCTGTTCAGCGGTGGAGATCGTGTTGCCCCCAGGAGTGTTCATGACGACAACGCCACGCTTGCTGGCCACGGGCACGTCGATGTTGTCCACACCGACACCGGCACGACCGACCACTTTGAGCAGAGGCGCGGCTTCGATGACCTTGGCGGTCACCTTGGCTCCACTGCGGACGATGATGGCGTGGGCATCACGCGAAGCCTCAATCATGGCGTCCTCGGCCTTGAGGTTCATGTTCACTTCGACGGTGAAGGAGGACTCCGCTTTGAGGAGATCGATACCTTTGCTCGAGATGGGGTCGTTGTTTCCGGCGATGAGAATCTTGAACTGCTGGGCCATAGGGGCGCGCAGAGTAGGCACGTTTGACGGGGTGGCAACTGACAAACAGAGCTGTCCTGTGAAGGTTACCCCCTGGCGGCATGATCCGTGCTCGACAGATTGCACGATGTCCTTTTCACTGGTGCCCATGATGTTTCTCGCGCAAATCGGCCCTTTAACGGAGATCCAGGCCCTGGGCACCCTGACCGCCACCGCCCTGGTCGCCTCTGGGATTGCCTGGTGGCTGCAGCAGCGCCGCCTGGCCCACGTCACCCACCAAGCCACCGAAGATCGCGCCGCAGCCGCTGCCGCTCTCGACACTGCCCATAAACAAGCGAGTGCAGCCGCTGAGGACGCACAAAAAAAACTCGAGGCTGCCGCAACGGCTCGCACGACCGTTGAAGAGCGCTTTGCCGCCTTCCAAGAAGCGTCCCAGCGCCGTGAGCAGGACAGCGATCAGAAAATCCTGCGCCTGGAGTCTGAGCTGGCCAGCGCACGCGAGATCGCTGCCCAGCTCGAACCTACCCGCGCGCGGATTGGGGATCTCGAAACCGCCCTCTCTGCCGAACGAGGTCGCCTGACAGCGATCGAACATAGTCTGCAACTCACCACCGCTCGCGCCGATGACCTCGCCCAGCGCTTGCAGCAGACGCAGGAGCAGTTCACCCAGTTTCAGACGGAATCCAAAACGCGCGAAGCCCAGCTCGTTCGCGATCTCGCCGAACGCGAAGCTGCCCTAGCCACGGACCAAGCTCGCCTGGGCAATGTGGATGAAGAAATCACCCGCCTGAAAGAAACCCACGCCGCCTACCAAACGAGCGCTGAATTGCGAATCACCAATCTCCAGCGCAATCTCACGGCCGCTGAAGCCAAGGCCACTCTGGTGCAAAAAGAATTCATGAGCGCCATGGGAGTCATGCCCGATAGCCCGCCAACCACGGTCAGCGACAAAACCACGGACAAGCGCACCGCAGAGCTGGAAGCACGCATCACCCAGGTCGAAGCGGAATCACGCAAAAAAGCCCGCGAGGATGGATACAAAATCGCCGAACTTGAATATCGCCTCAGTGAGGCCCAGGAAGCTGCGGCGCGAGTCTCTCAATTGGAGACAGAACTGGCTCTGCTGAAGGGCCCCTCCCTTGCCGAGCCCACGGGGCCTGATTTCATCCTCTCGAATGACCCCGCCCATTGAAGGGTCGAGGTCCAAGGATCCCCCCCCCACGGGTCGCCTTCGGTTTTTCGGCCTTCGATTCAAATGTGTCGCAAGGGATCGCAGACTTTGCTGAAATGCCTCCCTTGTCCCCGTATCACACTGCCCATGAACCGAGCTGTCCTTTCACTTTCCCTCATGTCACTCCTTTCCACACCCGCCCTCGCTGACGGTGGCTTTTACGGTGATCCTCCCGATGCGACGCATCCCTGGGCCATCCACGACATGAATCGCCCTCAGCCACCGCGCGTGGAACCCGGCACCTTCAGCTCCCAAGATCGACCCGGGACACCTCCCTCAGATGCGATTGTTCTTTTCGGTGGCATGGCAGAGGAAATCGAAAAATGGCAGGCTGACAAACAACCCGCTGAACCCACGAAATGGGAAGTCAAAGACGGCGTTCTCCAATGCGTACCCGGCAGCGGTTACATTCGGACCAAAGAGGAATTCGCAGACTGCCAACTCCACATAGAATGGAGTGCGCCGAGCAAGGTCGAAGGCAACGGTCAAGGCCGCGGCAACAGCGGTGTCTTTCTCATGGGGCAGGTGGAGGTCCAGGTGCTGGATAATTACAACAATCCCACCTATGCCGATGGCTTCGCGTCCTCCATCTACGGGATCAACCCACCCGCTGCGAATGCCCTGCATGCACCCGGCGAATGGCAGACCTACGACATCATTTTCCGCCGTCCTATTTTCAAAGAGGGGCAAGAGATCGATCCTGGTTACATCACGGTTTTTGTGAACGGTGTGCTGACTCAAGACCACACACCCCTGGAGGGTGGTGGCGGTCATAAAACCCGTTCTCAATCACGCGCCTTCCCGGAAAAAGGCCCACTCAAACTCCAAGACCACGGCAACCCAGTGCGCTACCGCAACATCTGGTATCGCCCCTTGCCAAAGCGCTTTGTCGATGGCGGTGAATACAGCCGCATGACCCCCGAAGCCACGGCAGCCAAGCGCGCACAAATCGCCGAAAAAATCCGCAGCGAGGCAAACCAAAAGGAGGGCCAAGCGAAGATGCTGAGCCTTTTTGAATCCCTGTGTTATGCCTCCAACGATGAAGCCAAAAACTCAGCTCTTGGGATGTTGGACGGCTTCACCAACGAGGTAAAAAACCTTCCTGCTGAAAAACTCGCGACCCAAAAAGGCGAGATTCTCCAGGTCACCAAGGCGCTTCGTTACCTCACAAAGTTCCAATTTTTGCCTCAAGAACTCGAAGCCAAAAAAGTGCTCGAGGGCATGATCGAAGCCAACGCATGGGAAAAGAAATAAAACCCACGGGGCTCTGTGAAGCTCACTGAAAATCAGAGATGCGGGCCTTTTCATCGCCCCCATCTCTGGATTTTTTTCATCACTCCCACTCGATGCTCGCAGGCGGCTTCGTGCTGATGTCGTAAAGCACTCGGTTTACACCTTTGACGCTGTTGAGAATCTTGTTCGAGGTATTGCGCAGAACCTCATACGGCAATTCCACCCAGTCCGCCGTCATGGCGTCTTCACTGATGACGGCACGCAGTGAGATGGCTTGCTCGTAGCTGCGTTCATCGCCTTTCACACCCACGGTTTTCACCGGGAGGAGGGCAGCATAAGCCTGCCAGACGTGCTGATACCAGCCAGAGCGATGCAGTTCCGCAATGAAAATGGCATCGGCCTGCTGAGTGGAAAGAATGCGCTCAGGAGTGATCTCTCCTGGAATACGAACCGCCAAACCTGGACCTGGGAATGGGTGACGCCACAAAGCTCGGTGCGGGATGCCCAAGCTTGCTCCCAGCGCACGCACTTCATCTTTGAAGAGTTCCGCCAGAGGCTCGAGAACCTTGCCCTGCTCTTTGAGTTCCATGATGCGATCCACCCGATTGTGGTGAGTTTTGATTTTGCTGGCGATCGAACCACTCGTGGCGCTCTCAATCACATCGGGATAAAGCGTGCCCTGAGCGAGCAATTGAACGTCTTCGGCCACTTTCCAAAATTCATCGACGAACAACGTGCCGATGATGCGGCGCTTTTGCTCCGGATCCGTGACCCCTTTGAGTGCCCCCAGGAAGATTTCACTCGCATTGATCTGCTCAATCGGCACCCCCACCTCACTGAAGAGCTGTTTGACCTCCGCCGCTTCATTGAGCCGCATGAGTCCCGTGTCGATGAAAATGCAGCGCACCTTCACCCCCGCACGGGCAAGCAACACCGCCAACACCGTGCTGTCCACTCCACCAGAAACGCCGCAGATGACCTCACGCTCACCGACGTCCGCCTTGATCTGGGCGATCATCTGATCCTTGAACTCCTGGATGTCGAACTTTGCCAAGGTGGCACCGCTTTGAGTCAGGAAGTTTTTCAGAATCGCCGTGCCCTCATGAGAGTGCGTCACTTCGGGGTGAAACTGGATTCCCCAGCAGCGATCTGACCACTTCAAGGCCACAGGAACTGCGTCTTCGTTGGTGGCGATGACTTGAGTCGTGGTCGCTAGATTCGCACAGGTATCACTGTGGCTCATCCACACCTGAGATTCGTGAGAGATGCCTTTGAAAAGATCCGCATGCTCGGTGACCACAAGCTTAGCAGGGCCATATTCGCGAGTGACGCCAGGCTTCACTGTGCCACCATGTTTGATGTTCAGCAGCTGCATGCCATAACACACACCCAGAACAGGCACGCCAAAGGACATGAGTTTTTCAAAGTCCACATCCGGTGCATCCACCTCGGAAGTGCTCCGCGGCCCGCCTGAAAGGATGATCGCCCCTGGGTTGCAGAGATTCGCAAGCTCAGCAGGTGGGTAAAGATGAGAAACAAAGCCCAGTTCGCGCACACGGCGGACGATCAGCTGGGAATACTGGGAGCCGTAATCGAGAACGGCGACTTCGTGGTCGGTCATAAAAAATAAGTTTGCCGTAAAAAATTCAACAAGGTGCAAAAGCAACCTTCAGCGAGTCCGCAAACGTTCGGCGGATTTGCCTCTGTTTGCAGCCATGGCGTCATGGTTAGGACGGCTCGTAATTCACAGGTTCTTCCGTGATCACCACATCGTGAGGATGGCTTTCCTTCAAACCTCCGGCAGTGATGCGAACAAAACGCGCTTTGGCCCGAAGCTCATCAAGATCATTCGCACCGACGTAACCCATGCCCGAGCGCAACCCGCCCATGAGCTGGAACACCACATCCGCCAGAGGTCCTTTGAAAGGCACACGCGCTTCCACCCCCTCAGGAACCAATTTGCCAGAGCTATTCTGGCCATAACGGTCCCCTGCACCTTTGCGCATGGCTTTGAGACTGCCCATGCCGCGATATTCTTTAAAGGTGCGCCCCTGCCACTTCACCATGTTGCCGGGACTTTCCGCCGTGCCTGCAAGCAACGAGCCCAGCATCACACAATCCGCACCCGCCGCGAGGGCTTTGACAATGTCACCTGAATACCGAATGCCACCATCGGCGATCACCGTGACACCACGCTCGCGACACACCGAAGCAGCTTCCTGCACGGCACTGAATTGAGCCATGCCCACGCCAGAAATGATCCGCGTCGTGCAGATCGAACCTGGACCCACGCCCACCTTGATGGCCGAGGCACCAGCCTCTACCAAATGCAGCGCGCCATCGGCAGTCACGACATTGCCAGCCACGATGGGGATGCTCCCGCCAATGCGCGCCCGAAGCTTAGAAATCACATCCGCCACGCGCGTCGTGTGACCTGTCGCGGCATCAATGAAAAGCGCATCCGCACCCGCAGCCACCAGGGCTGCACCACGATCCGCACAGTCATCACCCACACCGACCGCCGCACCCACGCGCAACTGGCCGTTCGCATCCTTGGCCGCGCTGGTAAACATCTGACGTTTCACCACATCCTGCTTCGTGATGAGGCCCGCCAATTTACCGTTCGAGTCCACCAACGGCAGTTTTTCGATGCGATTTGTGTAAAGGATCTTCAGAGCCTCATCAAAACTGGTGTCAGGCTTGCCAGTTGCCAGTCGATCGCGTGGCGTCATGATCGCCGAAACAGGCGTGTTTTCGTCTTCGATATACCAGAGATCACGACTGGTCACCATACCAACCAGCGTCCCA
>JAIXVB010000580.1 GCA_027483245.1 Verrucomicrobiaceae bacterium
GCACAAAAGCCCCCGGGCGTCGCCCCATAGACAATGACATCCGCCTCCGTCTGAGCGCAGACCGGAGACACGAGGGTGAGAAACAGCAGACAGAGGAGCCCATTCATGGTTGTCAGGTCATCAGGCCGCAGGTGGGTGTTTTTGGACAGGGAAAGTGGAATGCGGAGTGCGGAATGCGGAATGCGGAATGCGGAATGCGGAGTGCGGAGTGCGGAGTGCGGAGTGCGGAATGGTGGTGGTCAAAGAGGTCATCGAAAGGCAATCGTCCTCGTCCTCCTCCTCGTCCTCGTCCTCGATGCTTGGGTGCTCAGAGCTCTCACGCCGCGAAAGAGCAAGGGCACCCTGTAGCAGAGGCATTCAGCCTGTGTACTTGGACAGTCCAACTGGCAGGCTCGGCGGTCAAAGTGGCAGGCTCGGCGGTCGAAGTGGCAGGCTCGGCGGTCAAAGTGGCAGACTCGGCGGTCAAAGTGGCAGACTCGGCAGTCAAAGTGGCAGGCTCGGCGGTCGAAGTGGCAGGCTCGGCGGTCAAAGTGGCAGACTCGGCAGTCCAACTGGCAGGCCAGGCAGCCGGGTGGGCCAAGTTGGGCGCGGAGTGGGCCAAGTTGAGCGCCGAGTGGGCCAAGTTGGGTGCGGAGTGGGCCAAGTTGGGCGCCGAGCCTGCCAAGTTGGGCGCCGAGTGGGCCAAGTTGGGTGCGGAGTGGGCTAAGTTTGGCGCGGAGTGGGCCAAGTTGGGCGCCAGCTGGGGTAGGGCGCTTGCTCCTGCGCGCGCGGCTTCCGTCGGTCGTGGGTGCTTTTCGTTTCATCGGCGGGCCTTGCTTTTCCCCAGGGGCCCGCCATTCTGGGCGCCCATGTCCAGCCCCGATACGCGCGAAGTCATTTTGGAAGCCCGCGAGCTCACCCGCGAATTCGATGGGGTGAGGGCGCTGGATAAGTTCTCCTTTCAACTGCATCGGGGAGAGGTGCTGGGCCTGCTGGGCGCCAATGGGGCGGGCAAGACGACGGCGATGAATTGCATGCTGGGACTGACACTGCCGACTTCAGGAGATCTGTTTGCCTTTGGCAAGTCGCTGGAGGCGAATCGGATTGAGATCCTGAAGAAGACGAACTTTTCCAGTGCCTACGTGAGCCTGCCGGGGAACCTGAAGGTGTGGCAGAATCTGACGGTGTTTGCCCAGATCTATGGGGTGCCGAATGGGAAACGCAAGATCGCGGAACTGATGGAGCTTTTGGAAGTGTCGCACCTGAAGGACCGTGTCACCGGCCAGCTTTCGGCGGGCGAATCGACCCGGGTGAATCTCTGCAAGGCCTTTCTCAATGACCCGGAATTGCTGATGCTGGATGAACCCACGGCGAGTCTGGACCCGGACATTGCGGATAAGGTGCGCAAGGTGGTGCGCCGGGTGCAGTCGGAGCGGAACATCGGCATCCTCTACACCAGCCACAACATGCGTGACATTGAAGAGGTCTGTGATCGGGTGATCTTCCTGCACAACGGCAAGATCGTGGCGGAAGGGACGCCGGATCAGATCGTGGCGAAGTTTTCTGAGAACTCGCTGGAGGATGTGTTCATCAAGATCGCCCGCAGTGGGGATCTGGAAGCGTGAGCGGTGGCGGAAGATTGGAGGATTAACAGGAAGCTATAACTTTATGAACTTGAGAGTGATCTGGGCCTTGGTGCTGCGTTACATTTTTCTCTACACGCGCAATCCGGTGCGGCTGGTGGAGATGGTTTTCTGGCCGGTGGTGGACCTGCTGGTGTGGGGGAATCTGACGCTGTTTTTGCAGCGCAACACCTCGGCGCAGTTTGGCAACTACATCCTCTTTTTGTTAGGCGCGATGATCCTGTGGGACATCATGTTTCGTGCCCAACAGGGCGTGGCGATCTCGTTTCTCGAAGACGTGTGGACACGCAATCTGCTGAACATCTTTGTCGCCCCGGTGCGGACGTCGGAGTATCTGGGCGCGACCTTTGCCGTGGGCGTGCTGCGCATCGCCGTGACGGGGGTGGTGCTGGGGTCGATCGCTTGGTTTGGTTACGCGTTCAACGTGTTCATCCTGGAGTGGTGGTTGGTGCCGTTTTTCCTGAATCTGATGCTGTTTGGCTGGTCGCTCGGCATGATCTCGACGGCGCTGATTCTGCGTTGGGGTCAGGCGGCGGAGTCGCTGGCCTGGGCGGTGCCGTTCTTCATTCAGCCAGCCGTGGCGGTGTTTTATCCCGTGGCGGACATGCCGGCATGGTCACAGCCGATCGCGTGGGCTTTCCCCGCGACATACATCTTTGAGGGCATGCGTGAGGTGATGCGCACGGGCACGATGAATCTGACGCTGCTCTGGCAGGCGCTGGCGCTGAATGCGGTCTATCTGGCGGCAGCGGGTGGTTTGTTCATGTGGATCCTACAACTCACGCGGAAACGCGGGCTGCTGACGAAGTTCGCGACGCAGTAGTTCTAAGGCGGGTGGGATCAGTCCTGGATGTGGGCTTTCCACTCGTCCGAGTTGCCGCGCAGTTCCGGGGCATACATGGCCTCGATCTGCGTGGGCAGAGCACTGAACTTGCCGGGGATCTCGGCTTTGACGCGGTAGCGCAGGTTGTGCGTGCCTTTGGGGAGACGGTCGGCAAAGAAGGCGACTTTTTCGTCCCGATACTCCTGATAGGTGGCGAGGCCCTCGTAACTCCAACCGCTCTGCACGGCGACGGGTTCGAAGCCAGCGGGTTTGGGGTCCTGGATGAGAACGTATTCGTAGTCGTTCTTGCTCTCGATCGTGAGTTCGATCTCGATGAGATCGCCGCTGCGAATCGGGGTGCCGGTGGCGATCTCTTGGCGGCGGTAACGGAGGCCAGTTTGGGTGAGAACCTGACCGCGTGAACCGGCGACTTGTTGCTCGGGTTTCTCCTCGATGAGTTGGTAGAACTTGCGGCGGGCTTTGACCTCCAATCCCGCGGCGGGGATGCTGTCCTCTTGGGAGAAGACGGTGAGGTAGGCGCTGGCATAGAGTGGGGCGGAGCCGAGCTTGCGCACTTGCAGCGTGTGCAGGCCCGTGGTGAGGGCGGGGTCTTCGATGACCACGCTGTTGTCAAAGGTGAAGAGGTTCTCGCGGGTGATCTCGACCTTCTTCAGCGGCTGGCCATCGAGCAGGATCTCGAGGGTCACTTGCGGGTTGGATTCGCCGCTGGCTTTGACAAAGGCGGCCAGGGCCTCAATGACGGCGGCGGTGTCCTTGGTGCTGTTCCAATAGGTGCCGTGGCGGCGGTTGTTGAGCAGGTATTTGGCGAGTCCGGCGGCGGTGCTGCCTTTGGGCTCGGCGGTGACGAGCAGGCGGAGAAAGGCGGCCTGGGTCTCGATGACGTCATCCCACCAGAACCAGCCTCGGTTGCCGGGAAGGTCGAGCCAGGCGGTCTGGTTTTCGGCGTCTTCTTTGAGGAACTGGCGGAGGTTGCGCAGGCACATGTCGCGGCGTGCCTGTTCTTTGCTGGCGTCGCAGGCCAGGCCGAGGAGGGCGAGATTGTAGGGGGACAAACCGGCGCGCTTTTCATAAAGCTGATCGCGCATGGCCTTGTCGCCTGCCTTGTGCTCCACGAGCGTGGCGTGGATGAGGGCATCGAGTTGATCGGGGCTATCTTTGAACTGCTTGTCTTTCGGCGTCAGTCGCAGGCGGCGGAGCTGCTCAGCCTCGTGCTGTTTGAGGAACTGCACGGCCTGAGCCAGGAAGGCGGGCGTGCGGGCTTCACCCAGGCCGGGGAGGTCGCGCTGCTGGGCGACGTGGAGGCCGTGAACGACCAGGGCCGTGATGTGCGGGGAGGATTCGCGTCCGCCAGGGAACCAGCTCCAGCCGCCGTCGCTGTTGCGCATGGCTTCCAGCTTTTTGAGGCCTGCGCTGGCCATCTTGCGGACTTCGTCTTCATCAAAGACGGCCGTCTTTGTCTTGTGCGTTTCTTGCCAACGTTGAGCACGCTTGGCGGGATCGCCAATTTCCTGGGCGTTGAGGTTGGTGCGCTTGTCGCGGATGTCTTTGAGGTTCACGCCCAGATCACGCAGCACATCCAGGGTGATGACGGTCGGCAGGAAACGATTCAGGGTCTGTTCCGTGCAGCCATACGGGTAATCGGTGAGGTAGGGCAGGGCATCCACCAGCGCCATGGCCAGGGTGGGCGAGTAGCGCAGTTCCAGGCGCGACTGACCGGGCTTGCGCTCAGCGGGGATGGTGAAGGCGATTTGTCCGCTGGCCTGATCGGGGCGCAGGGCGAGGCTCCAGGAATCTGTCTTCAGCAGGCCGTGGGTGTAGGCGGGGAAGGTCATCTCCATGGCATCGCTGTCTTTAGC
>JAIXVB010000689.1 GCA_027483245.1 Verrucomicrobiaceae bacterium
AGCCCCCTGCAACTGCCTTCGCGCTCTCGCTCGCTCTACATTCAGACGCATGACTCCTACAACTCACGCGCCATCTTCGGCACTGACTTGTCAGGTAATAAAATGCTGCCCTCGAATCTGAACGCGGTCCCAAGCACCACCGGCCCTGTTTCCAACAAACCCGCCGATCGTTTCACCGGTGTCCTCAATGTCATCAAGAACGACCTGAATCCCGACAACTCCCTCTGGCACTTCATGGATCGTGAAAAGAACGCCGGTCGCTCGAACTACGCCACGATCGATGTCTTCACCGAGTCTGCCTCCGCCACCGGTCCCTACTGGATGGTCGAATACAGTGGCACCGACGATGACAAACCCAAGCATCAGCCACCGAATTATCCATCCGGTTATTCGAATCAGTTCAAGACGCTCTACATCCAAATGGATCATCCGAATCTGCCGCACTTCCGCATCACCAACGTGGTGAATCAGATCGTCTTTGTCGGTCAAACCACACCCGCCAAGTTTGAGGCTGCAGGTCAGATGAGCCCCATCATGATCACCATCATTCAGGATGACAATGAACCCGTGGGAAACATCGCCTTTGAAGGTGAAAACAATCGCCGACTCATCCTCGCTGCCAAACATCCGCGTGGTCAAAAGCTGGACTGCTTTTGGGTTGGTGAACCGCTCTCGGGCAATGAACAGCGCTGGCGCATGACCTTCATCAACGAGTATCAAGCCATGTGGTTGGAGTTGCCAAGGAACGTCACCTACAATGTCAAAATCATCGGTGGTCTCATGACCAATTGGTTCTTCAAGCGTTACGCCAAGAGCGGCACAAGATTGGATCGTCTCACCTTTGTTTCAGATGCCTCAGTTCCCACCGGCACCGCCGCAGGGCCGAGTTATGCCTCACTCCTGCCACGGGATGCTTGGCTGGAAAGCTACTTCTACCCCGTGCCACCGACCACCACGCCATGAAGCTGCTTCGCCTGCCCCATCGCCGGACTCATGCCTACACCCTCATTGAGGTGCTGGCCGCAGCTGCCGTGATCGCTGTCGGTATGACCGCTGCTGTCAGTCTCTCCGGTTCACTCATGCTCCAGGAAGAGCTGTCCTTTCGCGTCGCAGCGACACGAAACTACCAGGAAAACATGGCGCGGCTCTGGCAGCTCGGCCTTTCTCCGTCCGATGTGGTATCACTAATGCCCTCACAAAAAGACAACGCCCTGCTCAATCAAATGATCAGTGGCACTCCCACCCTGATCGAGCTGGGCAAAACCAATCCAGGAGGCCTCGGCAGTCTGCAAGCGGCTGCTGTCACCGCCGCCGTCAATCGCTCCCAGAATCCTTCCAGTGAAGTCCAGGGCTCCTCCCAGACCCTCAGCGTTTATCGCCCCAGTTTGCCCGCCTCACTGCGCCCCGCCGCTCCAGGCTCCTGAGCCCTCGACCTACTTTTTCCCATGCTAAAAAAAGTCACCATCACCAATGTCAACACGGGGCATAAGAGCATCACGCTCGTGGACACCGACACGCATGAGAAGGCACTTCTTGGCTCAGGCATGGCACCCAATGAAACGGCGGCCATTGAAGATGTCACCGGTGCCGATGAGCACATCCAGCGTTTCACTTCTCCCAAAGGCGGCACCGAAGACTGCGGCGCTTTCTTCTCCGGCCTCGGCCGTTGTTTGGAGCGCAACATCAGCATGACCAAGAGCCTGAAGCTCCAGGTCAATCGCGTGAAATCCTGCCGCTACAAAGGCATGATCGCAGAGGTCGTCCACGCCATCTCGATGGGGGAAAAATTCAGCGATGCGATGCGTAAGTTCCCGGACATCTTTTCCGAGGACATCCTCTCCCTGCTCATCGCGGGTGAAGAGGCCGGTCAGCTCGCTCGAGTCTGCAAGCGCATCGGTGTCGCCCAGAAGAAGTCCTCGAAGACCATCAAAAAACTCAAGGGCGCGATGATCTATCCGGCCATCGTTATCCTCCTCGGTGTCGTGGTCGTCATCGTCATGAGCTTCACCCTCGTGCCTGCCATGGCGAAACTCTTCACCAGTTTCAAAGCCGACCTGCCCATGGCCACCAAAGCCCTCATCGCCTTGTCGGATCTCTTCCTGCATCGCCCCTACATGGCCGCCTTGCCTCTGCTCGGCCTCTACGTGTTGTTTTCGAATTTTGGTAAAATCATGTCGCAACGCTGGTCCCAGGATCTCACCCTGAAGATCCCCGTCATCAGCACCCTCGTGCGCAAGTCCGCTGCCGCAGCAGGCTTTCGCACCATGTCCATGCTCACCGAGTCCAACGTCCGCCTCACCAGCGCCCTGGAGATCACTGCCGCTGCTACTTGGCACTACCATTACAAGGAGTTCTTCCTCCGCCTGCGCGACCACATCACCGTCGGTCGCACCCTGCACGAGGCCTTCCTCATGGAGTCCCACTGGCTCGGCGCAGATGGACGCAATCTCTGCGGTCTCATCGAACTCGCCTCCGAGACCGGCTCCGGCACCGAAATGCTCGCCGAGATCGCCGATGACTACGAGGAGGAGCTCGACAACCTCGCCGCCAGCATGGACAAAATGATCGAACCGCTCACCATGCTCATTCTCGGTGTCCTGGTCGGCTTCCTCATCTACGCCATCTATGGCCCCATGTTCAGCCTCGGCGACGTCATCTTGAAAAAGAAATAACGGCCTGTGCCTGGAGACTTCAAAGAGCGCGGCAGCGTCCTGGAGTGCTCCATGCCTCTGGAGCTTTCGTGGGTCGAGCGACCCCCGAAAGCTCAGCAGGCTCAGCGAAGAAAAGAGCTGGAGAACACGGCGGACATCCATCGTCCCAAGCCGATGTGGAACCCCTTCAGGGTCCCTCTCAAAAGGGCGGTGGGGCCGATGGTCTTTCCAGGGTAGCCTCGACAAGGCTTGGCAACTCTTCGCTGGGATGCGCAAGCCCGTTGGGCTTGGAAGACAGGGATCATTATATGGTTCCCATGGTAAGGATGCTAGCGATCAACCCTGTTTTGTGGAAGCGAAAGAAAGGCCTGTCGGATGAGGTCTCATCGTCCTCAGAATCCGAGTCTGTCCACAGCGGCAGCCTCCCATGCCCCCCTCAACTCTTGACCAAGGACACAGTTTTTGTAACATCTCTCATCAAAGACAAAAACGACTACCTATTGCGCCTCCGATATCACAATAACAATCACCCCATAAAAACAGTGAGCGAAATCAAGCGAAAAAAATCATAAAAATGTTTGAGAATGATACAAAAAGATTGGTGTAGCTAATTAAGGTTCTGCTGAATTTTTTCATGAAAATACCAAGGTTCATCACCTCGTTGCCATTAGCTAGACGTTATATACTTGGCTGGAAAGTCATCGGAATCTTTTTCGCTATTCATTTGATCCTCACCACTGTCGAGAAGACCGCCAATTGGCTTAAACAGCTAATAAGCAAAGGCGGAGTACTGCCATTTCAAATCAATGAAGCGGTTGCAGTTTGGATTTTGATGATCTCTTTTATAGTCGTCCTTCCGCCGTTGGCATCATTTCTACTTCAACTGTTTTTCTCAACCGAGCAGCTATCGGATCCGAAAGAGTCATAGCGCACACCCCTTTCAAATCAGCCAATACAGCCTAACACAAAATGGATGCATGGCTGCGAGGAAGTAGCCAGCCAATGCCCCTCTCAATGAACAAGCCCGGCTTTCGCTCTGAGGTCTTGTTTCGCGCTTGATGACCGGTCGGCTTTTTCTGCTCTATCCGTCGCCTGATGCGAGGCGTCCGCATGGAGATTCACTTGTAATGTGTATCACCTGTGAGACAAAGTCTTGTCATGTCACACTCAGCCATCATTCATGCCCGGATTGATTCTTCCACCAAGGAAGCCACAGAGCGCATTTTGAATTCGATTGGACTCACCCCGACGGAAGCAATCCGCCTTTTCTACCGCCAGATTGCGATGAGAGGAGAGTTCCCCTTGGAGCTTCGGGTTCCCAATGCGAGTACTGCCGATGCCCTCTTGCGAGCTGATCAAGGGGAAGATCTCGAGAGCTTTTCCTCCGCAGATGAACTTTATGCTTCTTGGGATTCATGAGGATCACGCAGACCACACAATTCAAAAAGGACATCAAGCGACAGAAAAAGAGAGGTAAGGAGCTTCAGAAATTGAAAGTTGTGATCGATATCCTCATTCGCTCTGAACCACTTCCACCGAAGAATCGAGATCATGCACTCACGGGCGACTGGGTTGGATGGCGCGATTGTCATTTGGAACCTGACTGGCTATTGATCTACAAGGTTGCTCCCGACGAACTGCTCCTTGGTCGAACCGGAACTCATTCTGATCTTTTTTGAAGGTGCTTTCGGAGCGACACAACCCAAGCATAACCCCCACGCACACAAAGAACTCGACGATGAACAGTTCCATCCGCACTTGCCTTTGGTTCCGCGACGGGCGGGGCCGTGAAGCCGCTGAATTTTACTGTTCTCTGATCCCGGGAAGCCGGGTCGAGTCGGTCTTTGTGGGTGAAGAAGGGCATGG
>JAIXVB010000724.1 GCA_027483245.1 Verrucomicrobiaceae bacterium
ATGACTTTGGCCAGCACCGCATTGCTTTGAGGATCGCCCCAGAGCACCAGATTGTTCGCGGCGATGTCCGCGTCTGTGATGTCCTTGTCCGCCTTGCTCGGGGCATCTCCACGGAACTGGCGGCGCCACTCAAACACTGCGCGTTCCATTTCCGCCGTGGACCAGGCACCGACTTTTTCATTCCACGCAGCACCCGTGGGTTTCACAAACAGGAAGCTGTCCATGAAGGCATCGTCGATGGGACCGGAGAGGCCGTGTTGTTTGGCCAGCTTGCCTTCTTCTTGGGGGGTCAGAGCTTGGCTCCACTTGCCATTGCTGCGGCGCAAATGCACACGCCAAGAGCGGTCCGACTTTGGCCGAGCCACCTCGATCAAGGTGCCATCAATGTTCACCGTGGGCTTGAGCAACACGCTCAGTGGGCAATGGCCTGCAGGCATGTCCAGGGTCAGGGCGGTGACATTTTGAGTCTTGAGGGTGACTTCACTTTCGCTGGTGATTTTGGCATGAACGCGAGTGCGCGCCCACTGCTGCTGAAGGCTGTCCACCTGCACCCAGTGCATGCGATTGTAGCGCAGGAACCAGGTGGCAAAGTGAACCTCCTTGGGCATGCGATCACGGCCGACCGCGGCAATGGCGGCGAGGCGCTTTTCGATCTCGATGAGGGAATCCGGGTGGATCTTATGTGCGGTCTGAGGGCCGATGATGTGCTCCAACTCGATGTTCTCAGCGCGCAGGAACTTCTCCATGATGTCCGCCGCCTGCTTCTGTTTATCGATCTCACCGCTGTAGGCCACGGTGGGCACATGAAAGAGATTCAGGGCGCTGTCGGTGGCGTTATACCAATGCCAGAGCGTCTTTTCATAGGCTGGGATTTTCGACACATCCTCACTCTGGAAGACATTCAGGAACTCCGGTGTCTCTGAGAACCCTGCGCCGGGATTGGCGGCGCACCATTTGTCGGCGTAATTCACCGCGAACTGCCAAGCGGCCGCACCGCCCATGCTGAAGCCACGAATGACGCGGCGATCTTCATCGATGTTGTAGAAGTTCTGGGCGTGATCCATCGCCTCCAACAGATCCACTTCACCGGCAAATTTATTCGCGCAGCAGTAGCGGCCATAGGGGTGCAAAACGAGCGTGTGAGCCGGGGCGATGTTGCCTGTTTGTTTGCGGCGCTGATCGATGAAGGCCAATTCACTGAGCGTCTCGCCACGACCATGGCACCAGGCATCCAATCGAGAAGGAGCACCGCTGTAACTGTCTGGAATGACCATGCCATAAGGCTGCACGGAGCCATCAATTTTGGAGCGGTAGCCACGGACGACGAGGCCCTTTTGGGTGGTCCAGGGAGACTGGCCATTTTTCAACTGCTCCGCGCGTTGTTTGCCTTCGGCGAGGGCTTCCAGCGCCGATTTCACCTCAGCGACTTTGTGCACTTCATTGTATTTGAGCGCCCAATCGACGGCCTTGTGATAGATCTCCACATCCGGCAGCAGCAGGGCGAGCTTGGGGTTCTTCGCCTGGGCTTTGATCGCAGCATCGATGGCGGTGCGGAGTTCCGAGAGTCCCTGGGTCAGAGTTTTCACATCGGCCTCAGGCACGGCCACGCCTGGAGGCGGCACGGGGCGGACATTGTCGGCGAGGTTGTCCTTCGGGCCATCGGCGAGGGCCATGGCGGGGAGGAACAGGAAGAGAGCGAATCGTTTCATGGTTGGGTGGGGAGAGAGACGGGATCAAAGGCTGCGAACAGGCACACTGTGGCTGGCCAGGAACTTTTTCACGTCACCCACAGTGTACTCACCGAAGTGGAAGATGCTTGCGGCCAAGACCGCATCCGCTTTGCCTTGGCTGAGAACATCGGCCATGTGCTGGAGATTCCCCGCCCCGCCACTGGCGATCACGGGAATGGTCACGGCCTCACTGACCGCACGCGTCAGAGCGATGTCATAACCTGCCTTGGTGCCATCAGAGTCCATGCTGGTCAGGAGGATCTCCCCTGCCCCACGACGGCAGACTTCCGCTGCCCACTCGACAGCGTCCAGCTCTGTCGGATTGCGCCCCCCATGGGTGTAAACCGTCCACGACCCACGCTCATTGCGCTTGGCATCGATGGCCACCACGAGACACTGGCACCCAAAGGCCTCCGCCGCTTCATCGATCACGTGCGGTGTCTGCACGGCGGCCGTGTTGATGCCCACCTTATCAGCCCCTGCCAGCAGCATCTCGCGCATGTCAGCCACGGTGCGGATACCACCGCCGACCGTCAGCGGCATGAAGCAACTCTCCGCCGTGCGCGCCACCACATCGACCATGGTCTTGCGTTTTTCATGGCTGGCCGTGATGTCGAGGAACACGAGTTCATCGGCACCTTGAGCATTGTAAACCTTGGCGCACTCGACCGGATCGCCGGCATCGCGCAGTTGCAGGAACTGCGTGCCTTTGACCACACGGCCTTCTTTGACGTCGAGACAGGGAATGATGCGTTTCGTGAGCATGGGGAGTCGAGAGTCAAGGGGTGCTCAGCGAGAAGTCAAGAAGTCACGGCACACGGATTCAATCGAAGGCTTGACCTTTGCCGCTCTTGAACCGTTGACTCTCCCCCCATGTCCGATGTCCCCGATCCCCTCGCCTCCGCCTTCCTGGAATTCATGGAAGTCGAGCGTCGGTCATCGGTTCGCACCCTGGAAAACTACGCCCTCGCTCTCCGGGAGTTCCGCCAGCGACACCGCGGATTCACCCGCTGGGAAGACCTCACCGCCGATGACTTTCGCCGGTATCTTTTCGATCAAATGAAGCGCGAATTGGCCCGTGCCACCATTCGACTTCACTTCGCCGCCCTGCGCTCCTTTTTCAAATGGCTGACCCGCCGCCAGGGTTGGAAAACCAATCCCCTGCTCGAAGTCCAGCTGCCCAAGCAGGAAAAAAAACTCCCCGTCGTGCTCACCCTCACCCAGGTCACGCAGATGCTCGACCTGCCAATGAAGCTGGAAAAGGAAAAAGCCGCTCCTGTCTGGGCCGCCGAACGCGACGCCGCGATTCTGGAACTCTTCTACAGCACCGGCATGCGACTCAGTGAACTCGCGGGCCTGAATGTCGAAGATGTGGACGCCTACAGCGACACCGTCCGGGTCTTTGGCAAAGGCAGCAAGGAACGACTCCTTCCCATCGGCACCCCCGCCATGGAAGCCATTCAGCGCTACCGACTCAAAGCCGGCGTGCACGGCGGCCCCCTCTTCCTCAGCAAATTACGCAAACGCATCACCCCACAGGCGATTGCGGATGTGGTGGACAAATACTGGAAAAAATCCGGCCTGCCCGTGCATGTGACCCCTCACAAGCTGCGCCACAGCTTCGCCACCCATCTGCTGAACAATGGCGCCGATCTCCGCAGCGTGCAGGAGCTCCTAGGCCACGCCAGCCTGAGCACCACCCAGATCTACACGCATGTCTCGACCCAGAGAATGAAAGAGGTCTATCAGGCGGCCCATCCCCGCGCCTGAAGTTGTGGGGATACTAGATTTCGAAACAGCATCTTTGGAGCACCCCATGTGTCAGAGACGCACAGCCATGCCTATGCCGAAGTTCAATGGTAGGCGCTCATGCCAACCCAAGTTTCACAGCATTGTAAAGACATACACAACCTCCAAAGATGAGGACCAGACCAAAGGGGCGTAGCATCCAACCTGGGGTGCTCGAACTGATATACCCACGGCTTGTGAAGTGCCCGGTAAAGTTCTCTCCGATCCAATCGGCTTAAATCAATAGCACAGATCCCAATCCCAAAGAACTCAGGGCTATTACAAACGACTTGAGCACTTCTGAATCCGCGAGAGAAACCCAATCAATTTTCATGGTTTATTGACATCTCAAACGGTCCAAAAAGACAAGTTTTTTTGGCTGTCTCCCCTTCATTATCCCGATGGGGCTTAGAGTCGTTGAACTTGAATAAGCCGCGCAAGCACAAGGAAAAGCCAGCAATCCACCTTGCACGCGTGATGGCTCACACGGAGTATTTTGTGAACCCCCACCCCTCATGAATCCGCGCAACATTGCTCTCACTCTTGTGATCCTAGCCCTTGGTTATGGCATCTGGCATTACCACTCCGACGCAGGTCTTTTGCGCCAGCAGATGGAGGAGTTAAAAGCCTCTCACACGTTGGCTCTGAAAATGAAGGATGATGAATTGCAGAGCAGCCTGGCGGCCCAGAATGATCAACATCAGAAGGCATTGCAAAACCTGAACGAAGACTTTGATAAAAAACTCTCTGACCTGCGCCAAGATCAGCGCAAACAGATGGCCACTGCCTACAAGGAGTTTGAAAACATCTTCGCAGGCAACAAACAGACCATCGAATACATCAACCTGCTGGAAGGAAAGGTGAAGGCGGGGCAAACCCTCTCCAAACTCGAGGTCGAAAAATTGGCGGTGATCACCAGTGGCATCAGCTTTCTGCAAAAGCAGTATCAAAAACCACTCCAAGAGTTCTCGGCCTTGCAGGACTACTTTGAATCGGCAGCCAAACGCCCGAACACGAAACCCAAATCCAATTTTGGCTTTTTCAAACGCATGTTCAGCAAGGATTTCCGCGAAGCTGAAAAGGAGTCCTTGCGCGAAGAAGGAGCCCAACGCGCCTACAGCGAGGCTCAGGGAAAATTCAACACTGTCTATGCCTCAGCGCAGCGCTCCATGCGCGGTGTGAATCTGGACGCCGATGCGCAGGTGCAAAAGCTTTACGATCTGATGGAGGACAAAAAGACCGCCAATGCAGAAGATCTCGGCACCTTTTTTGACAAAGCCCGGCAAGCCCTGCGCACCCACCAGGATGTGCTGGACTTTGAACCGGAATCCGTGCCACAAACCCCGCGGGTCCAACCCTGATTTCCCTGGAAGGAAGGCTTGCATTCACCCGTTTCTTTCGATCAGACTTTCATTTCTATGGAAACACCCACCGCCAGCACCTCGCGTCGCGAGTTCCTCAAATCCACCACCAAGGCCGTTGCCGGTCTCTCCACCCTTTCTGGCATCAAGCTGCCACACGTCCACGCCGCAGGCGATGACACGATCAACGTGGCTCTTGTTGGCTGCGGTGGACGCGGCACAGGAGCTGCCAGCAACTCCATGGGGGTCAAACAGCGCACCCGTCTGGTCGCCATGGCTGATGTCCAGGAAAGCCGTCTGGAGGCCAGCTTCAATGGGCTCAGCAGCAAGCACCCGGACCGTTTCTCAGTCTCGGCTGACACCAAATTCATCGGTTTTGATGCCTACAAACAGGCCATCGACGTGCTGAAACCCGGCGATGTTGTCGTGCTGGCCACCCCCCCAGCGTTCCGCTGGGTGCAGTTCAAGTATGCCATCGAAAAAGGCATCAACGTTTTCATGGAAAAACCCATCTGTGTGGATGGTCCTAGCGGACGCCGCATGCTGGAGCTCGGCAAACAAGCGGATGCCAAGGGCATGAAAGTCGGGGTCGGCCTCATGTGTCGCCACTGCCGTGTGCGTGGTGAGTTGTTCGACCGCATCCAGCAGGGAGAGATCGGCGACATCATTTTGGGTCGTGCTTATCGTCTCCAGGGACCTGTCGGGACTTGCTTCACGCTGCCACGCGATCCGAATGTGGATAAAAGTGAATTGGTCTGGCAGATCAAAAACTTCCACTCTTTCCTCTGGGCTTCCGGCGGCGCCTTCAGTGATTTCAACATTCACAACATCGATGAAATCTGCTGGATGAAGAACGATTTCCCGATTGAAGCCAAGGCCACTGGCGGACGCACGGAGCGCGGCGATCACATCGACCAAAACTTCGACCACTACAGCGTGGAATACACCTTTGCGGATGGCACCAAATTTTGGCTGGAAGGCCGCAATGCCATGAAGACGCACAACGAGTTCGCCAGTTATGTGCATGGTAGCAAGGGCATGGCCGTGATCTCCACGGCAGGCCACTTCCCGTCACGCGCCATGACCTTCAAAGGTCAGAACAAGAATCCCAAGGAAATCATCTGGCGCGGCCCAAAACAGGAGCCGAATCCCTATGACCTCGAGTGGGAAGATCTGATCGACGCGATCGTCAACAACAAGCC
>JAIXVB010000161.1 GCA_027483245.1 Verrucomicrobiaceae bacterium
ATGCTGCACAGACGGCCATAAAAAAGCAGCGTCTCCAGACCATTCAGATGCTTGTAGAAATAGGGGTTCTCGGGCAGGAAACCCACCTCAAGTCGGCTGGCCACCTCGGTGCTGCTTTGACCAAAGATCGTGGTGCGGCCTTGCGTCGGTGCCAGCAGACCCAGGATCGCCTTCATGGTCGTGGACTTGCCACTGCCATTGGGACCGATTAGGCCATAAACCTCCCCCGCTTTGACCGTGAGTGACAGGTCACGCACGGCAATAAAGGCCTTTTTGCCCAATCCTGCTTTGAAGACCTTGGTCAGGTTCTCCACAGTCACGGCGGGGATCGAAAGCTGGGGATCATTCATGGTCGGTGACAGCACAACGGTTCGACACGGCTCAGTCCGCGTTACGCCTCGACTTTAAAGATGTGCAGGGCGGTCGCGCTCGGGTTGAGGGAAACAAAGTTATCCGCTCCATGCCAAGTGTAAATGCTGCCATACATGAGATCGATCACACGGAAGGATTTCCCGGCCTCCAGACCGAGCGCCGCCAGATCCAGATGCACCATGGTCGAGACTGGATGATGGCCATCCAGGCTGATCACACAGAGGATGCGGCTGGAGTTGTCCGGTGTGATTTTGCTGTAACAGATGACTTGATCGTTATCCGCCGTGTGAAAGCTCAGATTGTCATAGAGATGCAGCGCAGGGTGATCCCGGCGGATGCTGTTCAGGCGACCGATGAAACCTTTGATGTTGCCCGGCGCATTGTAGTCGCGTGCCTTGAGTTCGAATTTTTCGGAATCCAGATACTCTTCCTTGCCCGGCAGAGGTTTGTTTTCACACAACTCGTAGCCCGCATACATGCCCCAGGTGCTGCTCAGGGTTGCCGCGAGGGCAGCCCGCAGTTTGAACAGGCTGGCAGGCGCGTTTTGCAGGTAAAAGGGGTGAATGTCCGGGGTGTTCGGCCAGAAATTACCGCGATAATAAAAGCGCATGTCGCCCTGCATCAGCTCCTTCGCGTATTCGGTCAGGCCCGCCTTGTCTTCACGCCAGGTGAAGTAGGTGTAGCTCTGTGTGAAGCCGATCTTGCCCAGCACCTGCATCATCTTCGGTTTCGTGAAGGCTTCCGCCAAGAAGATGATTTCAGGATCCTTGCGGTGAACCGTGCTGATGAGTTCTTCCCAGAAACTCACCGGCTTCGTGTGCGGATTGTCCACGCGGAAGATCTTCACGCCTTTGTCCACCCAGAAGAGCACGACATCAATGAGTTCACGCCAGAGGTTCTTCCAGTCAGCGCAGTGGAAGTTGATCGGATAAATGTCCTGATACTTCTTCGGCGGATTTTCTGCGTAACGAATGCTGCCATCGGGACGCTGATAAAACCAATCGGGATGATCCTTCACATAGGGATGATCCGGGGAGCAGTTGATGGCAAAATCCAGTGCGATCTCCAGCCCACGCGCCTTGGCCTCTCCCACCAACCATACAAAGTCGTCCATCGTGCCGAGCTGCGGCTCGATCTCGCGATGTCCGCCCGCAGGGCCGCCAATGGCCCAGGGACTGCCGACATCGCCGTCATAGGCGATGAGGGTGTTGTTCTTGCCCTTGCGCGCCGTGATGCCGATCGGGTGAATCGGGGGAAAATAAATCGTGTCGAAACCCATCGCCTTCGCATCGTCCAGACGCGGCAGGCAATCACGGAAGGTGCTGTGTTTGTCACTCCGGCCTTCCGCCCCCCGTGGGAAAAACTCATACCACGAGGAAAAGCGCGCCCGAGGCCGCTCCACAATGACCCGCAGCGACTCCGAGGTGGTGGACAGGCTGCGATCGGCATAGGTGTCCATCAGCGCCTGGAGATAATCCGACTGCAACAGATCCAGCAGCGCCTCAGGCGGCAGCTTGGTCAGCAACTCGGCAACCTCCTCGATCTGCACTGCAGACTCCGTGGCCCCGGCGGAGCGCGCACGCTGCCCCCCCTCACGAAGGAGTCGCGCCCCTTCTTGGGCCTCTACCGGCACATCAGGGTCTCCCGCTTTGACTCGGATGACAAAGGTCTTTTTCCAGCCTCGGAAACTGTCGGCCCAGGCTTCCACCGCATATTCCCAGCGGCCCAGGGCCTCAAAACTGCATTGCCCCTGCCAGCGATCATTTTCCAGAGGAGTCATCACGGACTCAAACCAACGCCGCGTGCCGATCAGCCGCCATTTCAAGCGTGCGGACATGACCACGTGACCATCCGTGAAGATGTCGCACCAGAGGTCGAGCGGTTCATGGACGATGCGTTTGATCGGATGACGCCCGCCTTCGATGCAGGGGTAGAAATTCTCAATGACAACGGTGGGTGCGTGAGCAGCGGCGGACATAGACGGAGCGATGTTTAGCTGCAATCCGGCGTCTGGGAATAAAAAAAGGTGGCTCCTTGCTTACGGCGTCGGTTTGTCTTCCGGTTCCGCGTAGGCTGAGGCGGCTTTTTCCAGCTCCTTCATGGCCTTGAACAGACGTTTGTCTTTCTCGCCGATTGGCGCAGGGCCGATGATTTTCACTTTGTCATACTGGAATTCGGAGATTTTCATGAGGTAGGCCTCATTTTTAGCCACGTGAAAACACACGATGCTGGAACTGTAAGGACCCGCATCCTCCACCATGTAGTCGGGGTAGCCCTTGGCCTGGAGATACATCTTCAGGCTCGGAACCAGATTGGCCCGTGCCGTCAACCGCCGGTAAGCCACGGACGGCGGATTTGCCCGCACAGGCTGCAGACCTTTCGACTGATCATAGGTCCAGCCCAGCGTTGTCGAACTGCTGACACTCGCGGCGGCGTCGATGAAGTTTTGGCAACTCACCAAACCCGTCATCAGAGACAGACTGAGGGCGACAACAAGGCAGCGTGGGAGGGCATTCATGATGAAGGTGGAGACGATGGAGTGGCGGCGAAGACCTCAACACTTTCCTGATAGATCAAACGATCCCGGTATTTCAGAGACAGCGTCCATCGACCCGGTGTTTGTTCATAGGCGGAATTGAAGAAATAACCAAAGTCCCAGAGAGCCCGGGAATTGAACGACTTCACTTTTTCAGGCCGCGTTAAATGGGTGCGAGTCTGCCCATTCGGCATCTGAAACGGCGGATGCTGAATCTCGAGGGTCAGTGTGTTTTCTCCGTCGGGCAGGCCGCGAATCATCGCCAGCACCCCGAAGCCATGATTCAAAAGGTTCGGCACCCTGCGCGCGCCCGGCTGAGTCTTAACTTCGTCGTAAATGATTTCTCGACCACTGATCGAATCCGCCTTTTTCAGCGTCCGCTGGTTTCCCGTTCCCTCCAAATGCGCCCGTAAAAGCGTGCTCGTCACGATCAAAAAACCATCGGGATAAACCGTGCGCTTTACAGGTCCCTGCATCGCGCAGGAAACCAGACTCAGAGCCAAAAAGGAGGCCAGCACCAGCCGCCAAAAGATCGGATTCAAAAGAGACCACTTCATGGCGCTGAATTACGCCGCGCCTTTTCAATCAGGGAAGTGATTTTCGCAGGATCAGGCCGCGTGCTGTGAGATCCCATGAAAAAAGTCGTGTCCATCACCCCCTGATAACCCACCGCCCGATTGATGGCGATCAACTCCCCACTCAGCGTGATCAGCGGCCCGCCACTGTCTCCGGGACGCAGATGCAGGCTGTGCTGAATTTGGGGGTTCAGCAGATTCCCTGTGCCGCGTGCGGCCTCCTGCAGTTTCCCCACATTGCCTTTCGGTCCCGTGGTCAGGCCGCCATGCGTCACCGGCGTGCCCTCCGACAGGGTGCGTCCACGCGGTGTCCAGGAGTAAAAATTCGGCGTCTTCCAGGGCACACGCACCAGAGCCAGATCCGCCTGATCATCCTTCCAGATGAGTTCCGCACGAGCTCGGCGTAGCTTTCGATCGGGACCAAAGGGCTGCAAGACCAGCAGCACTCCACCCGCAGGACTCGTCACCGCATGCGCCGCCGTCAGCAGGTAACCATCCTCACTCACCGGCGTGGCGGAACTCACCGAAAACCCTGTCCGCGAATGCAGATCTTTATCACTCAGGATTGACTTCATATCACTCTCTGAAGCACACACGATCATCGTCGCCCGATCCATCAGATGCTTCGCCAGCGCCTTGGCCGGCAGAGGCTGCGGTTGATACGTCGGCGAGGCACACTGAGTCAGCAGACCCGTGAGCAATAGCAAGGAGAAGAGGCGACAGAGCATGATCGAGAGAGTTTACGTTTCCTTGGGACCCGCAGTATCCCACGCATCCTCCGTGTCCAGATGATGCCGCTTCAGATCCTGCCGGAAGACCGACTCCAAATTTTCCAAATGCTGACGCGCCATCGAAATGTAAGTCGCCTGATCCCCACTCGCGTGCTCGGCAAGCTCACGCACACTTTCTTCTTCATAGCAGCGAAACAACTCCGTCGCCCGCACCGCCCGATGCGCGCGAAAACCCATCGCCCGCAACACATCCGTGCCCAGATCCAGCGCACTGCCCAGCGTGTCCCGGCGGAAATCAGACACCCCGCGCTTGATCAGCTCATAGGCATGATTGCGATTCACAGCCCGTGCCAAAATGCGCAGATGTGGGAACTCATGCTGCACCAGATCCACGATCTCCAGCGACTTCGCTTCATCATCCACCGCGCAGACAAACAGACGCGCCTTCTCCGCGCCCGCCGCCGCCAGCAGATCCGCCCGCGAAGCATCCCCATAAAACGACCGCAGGCCAAAGCGCCCCAGCATCTCCACCTGATCGGGATCGTTGTCCAAGACCGTCACCCCAAAACCATTTGCCTGAAGCAGACGACCGACAATGTGCCCAAAACGGCCAAACCCCGCCAGGATGATCGGATTGTCATGACTCTCCACCGCATCCGCCTCACGCTTAGGGGTCAGTTTGGCAAAGCGTGGCTGGATCAGCCGATCATTCACGATCAAGAGCAGGGGCGTCAGCGTCATGCTCAGCGCCACCGCCGCACTCAGCGGAGCCGAGACATCTGGCGTCAGCAGGCCCAGTTGCCCACCCATGCCGAGCAGCACAAAACAAAACTCCCCGCCCTGAGCCAGCGCACAGGCAAACAGCAGCGACGACCCCGCGCCTAGTCGAAAGCCCAATCCCAGCAGCAGCAGCACCAGAAACTTCACCCCCACCAGCCCGATCACCAGAGATGCGATCAACCCCGGCTGCGCCGCCACAAGTCCCAGGTTCAACCCTGCCCCCACGGCAATGAAAAACAGCCCCAGCAGCAAGCCTTTAAACGGCTCCACATCCGCCTCCAACTGGTGCCGATACTCACTCTCCGCCAGCACCACGCCCGCAATGAACGTGCCCAGCGCTGCCGACAGTCCCACCAGATGCATCAACCACGCCACTCCGGCCACCACCAGCAGAGCCACCACCGTGAACATCTCACGCAGCTTCGAGGCCGCCACGTAACGGAACACATAGCGCAGGAAATAATGGGTCACGATCACCACCGCCACCACCGCGCCGATCGTTGACAACGTCTGCGCCCAGGGCGGCAAGTGCGCCAACGCCGACTCATGCCCATGAGCTTCAGCACCGCCGCCATGGCCCGCCGACCCGCCATTGATCTCCGCCAACCACGGCAGCACCGCCAGAATCGGGATCACCGCGATGTCTTGAAACAAAAGGACCGAAAAACAAGCCTGCCCACCCCGCGTGTTCAGCACCCCACGCTCCGCCAGCGATTGGATCACGATCGCCGTCGAAGACATCGCCAGGGTCAGCCCCACCGTCAGCGCCACTGGCCACGCCAGCCCGCACAGCAGCCCCAGGCCAGTCACCCCCGCCGCGGTAAAAACCACCTGCGCACTGCCCGTCCCCAGGATCGGCCCCCGCAACCGCCAGAGCAAACTCGGACGCAACTCCAGCCCCACCACGAACAGCATCATCACCACGCCAAACTCCGCCACGTGCTGCACATCCTCCACCTGCCCCACCAGATTCAGCACTGAGGGCCCGATCACCACCCCCGCCAGCAAATACCCCAGCACCGAGCCCAGGCCCGCACGCTTGGCCACCGGCACCGCCACCACGGCCGCCAGCAGGTAAATCACCGCTTGAAAGAGAAAATCTTGAGACATGAGCCAGAGAAAAATCAGAACTTCGACACGCTAAAACCCAGACCACCACCCCATCAATCCCCCGCCACTAGGGCTGCAATGCGCGCTCGATACCGCTGCGCCCACTCCTGAACCTGCTCCGCCGTCAGGCCCCGCACCCCGTGGATGATAAAGGGCTCCAGATACTCCATGCCGCAGAGAAAGGAAGTTTGAGCAAACGGTGCCAGCAGCTCCCGCATCGTGAAGCGATTGTATCCCGTCTTCTGATACGCCTCCTCCGGTCCGCCCGTGGTCAGCGCACTCAGCACCCGCTTCCCCACCAGCCGCGTGCCCCCCTCTCCGTAGGCAAAGCCATACTCCAGCACCACATCCTGCCACTCCTTCAGCAGCGCCGGAGCCGAATACCAATAAAATGGATGCTGCCAGACGATCACATCGTGCTCCAGCAGCAGCTCCTGCTCCGTCTCCACATCCACATGCAAGGTCGGATATTCCTCATAAAGATCCCGAAACGTCACCCCCTCCATCCCCTGCACCGCCTCCATCAGCGCCGCATTGATGCGTGACCGATGCAGCGCCGGATGCGCAAAGAGAATGAGAACACGGGAAGCCATGGCCACGTGGTTTAAACGCGATCTTTCCCGATGCAAAGCAAGACCTGCGCCGACATTCCCAGCTGAAGGCAAAAACGACGATCCGTTCAGCTATCCACAGCGGAGGGGACCACACGCACCCTCGCGTGTCCCAGGGTGCGCCCCGTGCCACGGTCACCCACCTCTCGGTCAGGCAAAGGCCCCGTGAGATTCATCAAGCGCTTTACCCGGAAATCCCCGAGCCCACCCCAGATCCGATTACCCCAAAACCAAGAACCCACCCTCATAAAAGAACCCAAGATAAAACTTGCCAATGCCATGAAACATTAGTTGCATACCGCCCGATTGATGAAACGCATCCCGCATCCTCAACAGGCCTCTCCTTACACCTCAAGGAGAGAGTCCAGTGACCACTGGAATCCCCCCATTTTGACGATGCCCACTAGGCTAAAAAGCCGAGCCCGTCCAACTCCATCAGCATCGACTCGACCTCCCCGCACCCCAGCATTTGCGAAAGAGGATTTGTCCCCGAGTTCCACCCTCCCAGGAAACCTAGATACCCAGGCCAACCTGTGGAAACCCAAGGGAAATGAAACCGTGATGAAAGGTCACGTTTTGAAATGACCGCTGCCGATGCCTTCCAGCACCCCTCCCCCCGAAGCCTGAACTCACCATGCCCGAAGACTTCAAAACATTCTTTTCCAAAGCCACCGGCAAACCCGAACCCTACGATTATCAATCGCGGCTAGCCGATCTACCCTGTGAAAGCCGACTGATCAGCGTCCCCACCGGCCTTGGCAAAACAGCCGCGGTTATCCTCGCCTGGCTCTGGAACCGCGTGCATCGCCAGTCAGACCAGTGGCCCCGCCGCCTCGTGTATTGCCTGCCCATGCGCACACTTGTCGAGCAAACGCGGGACTGCTGCGAGGAGTGGCTCAAGAGTCTTGGTCTCTCGGATGAGGTTGGCCTCCATGTGCTCATGGGGGGTGAAGACAAGGAGGATTGGGATCTGCACCCAGAGCGGCCTGCCATTCTCATCGGCACTCAGGACATGCTCCTCTCCCGCGCCCTGAATCGGGGCTACGGCATGAGCCGCTACCGCTGGCCGATGCACTTTGCACTGTTGAACAACGATGCGCTTTGGGTGCTGGATGAGACACAACTCATGGGAGTGGGTGTGGAGACAAGCGCCCAGCTTGATGGCTTCCGGCATCTTGCGCAGTGGCTGCAGCATGGCCCGTGTCCGACATGGTGGATGAGTGCCACGCTGGAAGATGCACGTCTTGCCACGGTGGATCATCCCGCCCCTGCCGGTGGATGGCCGAGGCTGGTTCTTGAATCACCCGACCGTGAAGCCGCGTCGCATCGTTTGGCGGCGAAGAAGCGCCTGTACAAGGCCAAGCTCACGATCACCAAGCAGACCAAGGCAGCTGAGTTCGCGAACCTCGTGCTGAAAGCGCATGTCGAAGGCCAGCTCACCTTGGTCATCGTCAACCGAGTGCAGCGGGCACAGGAACTTTATGAAGCTCTTCAGAAAGCAGGGCGGAAGAACAATTTGGCCCTCGTGCACTCGCGGTTCCGTGCGCCGGATCGAAAGGTTCACCAAGACTTACTGATTCAGGGCAGTAGTGATCGAATCGTTGTCGCAACTCAAGCCGTGGAAGCGGGTGTGGATGTGAGCGCCCGCGTGCTCATCACGGAACTGGCTCCGTGGTCCTCGATTGTGCAACGATTGGGACGCTGCAACCGTGGCGGCGAGTTCAACGCGGAAGGTGCGGATGTTCATTGGCTCGACCTCGACTTCGACAAAGACGCCGATGTGGCTCCCTACACACTTGCCGAACTGAAGGATGCTCGAGCCGAACTGGAGAAGCTCGAAGGCACCAGCGTCAGTCCTGCGGCGCTGGGGTCGGTGAAAGTGACTCCGCCACCCGTGATTCGTCCGGTGATTCGCCGCAAAGACCTGATCGACCTCTTCGACACGACTCCCGACATTGCTGGCCAAGATCTCGACATCTCGCGCTACATCCGGGAAGGCGACGACACCGATGTTCAAGTTTTCTGGCGCGATCTTGGTGCGCCTGATTTCAGCCCCAGTGCCGATACCGGTGGCCCAGCCCGTGATGAACTCTGCCGGGTGGCGGTCTATCGCTTCCAGTCGTTTCTCGACAAGCTCAAAAAGGCCAATGACGGTCGCAGCGCCTATGTTTGGGATGGATTGCGCGAGGAATGGAAGCCGGAAACACGAGCGAGAGCCGGAGCTGTTTATCTCCTCGATCATCGGGCGGGCGGATACGACGTTCAGCTTGGCTGGATGGGTGAAGTGGCCACGCTCAAGAAGGAATCCGAGTGGGCCAGCCCGTCAGCCATCGCCTCGCATCAAAAGCAGGACAGCACTCAGCGTGACTTGCTGAGCTACACGGGCAAGCCCCTGAACCTGACGGATCACACCAATGACGTGATCGCAGAAACCCAGTTGATCCTGAACGCCCTTGGCCTGGACGCCAAATGGAGTGCGCCACTGCTTACTGCCGCTAAATGGCATGATGTCGGCAAGAGCTTCAAAGAGTTCCAAGATATGCTGAAGTCCGCAGGTGGTGACAATCCGCCTGCCGATGTCCTCGCGAAGTCAGGCGGTCGAGGCGGCTCGATGCCCCCATGGCGAAAGCACTTCCGACACGAACTCGCCTCCGCTCTCGCATGGCTCGCGCATCATGACGGAACCGAGCAAGCCGATCTCATCGCCTACGTCATCGCAGCACATCATGGCAAGGTCCGGCTTTCAATCCGCTCCCTACCCGAGGAGCAACCACCGCCAGATCACGCCACTGATCTTATGGCCCGAGGCATTATCGACGGTGATGAGCTTCCTGAAGTGTCCTGGTCCAACATTACCCTGCCAAAGACCACACTCAGCCTGCAACTCATGCGCATGGGGAGCGATGAGAACGGACGGCCCTCATGGCTCGCTCGCATGATCGCCCTGCGGGATGAAATCGGCCCCTTCGCCCTCGCCTACCTGGAAACCCTGCTTCGCGCTGCCGACATGCGTGCCTCCGCTGCTGAAGCCCAAGCTGCCACCCAACCATGAGCACCACTCACACCCTCACGCTCGCAGGCTGCGCTCCCGTCCCTCTAGCGCACTACCTCAAAGCCCTCGGTATCCTTCGGCTTGTCAGCGAGCAAAAAGACCCGAACGCCACCGGTCGGTGGCATCGCGACCAGTTTGTTCTGACTTCCACACTGAATCGGGAGGCGCTTTTGAAGTTCTTCTTGGAGGAGTATCAGCCGACGCCAGTCCTTGCCCCTTGGAACGGTGGAAGCGGCTTCCATCCCAAAGACAACTCCAAAGCTCTGGAGTCGGTAGCGAAGTCTGAATCTGAACGTTTGCAGCCTTACGCCAATGCGCTCGTAGCAGCACAGGCTGCACTGAAAAGAATGGAGCTTGGTGAAAAACCAACACCGGAACAAAAAGCAGACCTCCTTCTACTCTGCCGCAACACACTTCCTGAAGATGCTCTAGAGTGGCTCGATGCCGCTTTTGTTCTCACGGATGACGGTGCCAAATATCCACCCTTGCTAGGAACCGGAGGAAACGACGGACGCCTGGAGTTCACCAACAACTTCATGCAGCGAATCACGGAGGTGATGGATGTTTCCTCTGACAAACCTTTGGAACACTCTCTTCAAAGACTCGGCGTTGCGGTGTTCGCCGATGCTGTGGCTTCGCCCCTCGCTAAAGCACCTGTTGGGCAGTTCCTTCCTGGCACCGCAGGAGGCGCAAATGCTACTTCTGGATTTGATGCCGCTTCAGCAGTCAATCCCTGGGATTTCATTTTGATGATCGAAGGTGCTCTGCTGTTTGCATCAGCGAGCGTGAAGCGGCTCGAATCCGCAGACACCGGAGCGCTGGCCTATCCCTTCTGCGTACGGCAAGCTGGCGTCGGTTATGCCAGCGCCACGAGTTTCGATGAATCGGCATCCCGTTCTGAAATGTGGTTGCCAGTCTGGACTCAACGAGCCGTCACCGTCGCAGAACTCAGCGCGATTTTCTCGGAAGGACGTTCGCAAGTTGGAGCCCGTGCAGCCCGTAACGGCGTGGATTTTGCCCGTGCGGTGGTTGGACTTGGGGTGGATCGTGGGCTGGATGAGTTCCAGCGTTACGGCTTCCAAGTTCGGAATGGGTTGTCTTACTTCGCCACACCTCTCACACGAGTCTCGGCCAAGAAGAACGCTGCCGTCGATCTCTTGAGTGATGTGGATGTCTGGCTGGATCGTTTCCGCCGAGCCGCCACCAAGGACACTGCGCCAGCTTCAGCACGCCGAGCCCTCAGCATTCTGGAGTCGCGCATCTTTGATCTCTGCACGAGTCACACTCCAGAGAGGTTGAGTGCAGTCTTCATAGCGCTGGGCCAGTGTGAGGCAGTTGCAGCGCGCAGCCTGAAGTGGGCAACGGCCAAAGACAACTATCTCCAGCCGCTCTTCGGACTTCGGAAGGAGTGGCTCAATCACGGATGGAACAGCAGCGTGGAGTGCCGCCTTGCCGCTTCTCTTGCCTCGATCAGTGGCAAGTTTGGCAAGGACTGGCTCCCCATGCGTTGCCATCTGGAGCAGGTTGACTCCTATTTCGACAAGGATAGCGGCATCTTGTCCTTCCGTTGGTCTGATGTGCCTTCTAACCATGTGCAATGGAGCGAAGCTGCCTTGCCTGACGTGCTGAATGCTATCGCCTCCCGTCGCCTCATTGTCACGGAAGATCCTCCACAGTCTCGTTCAGAGGTCTGGGCGAGCATCTCTGACATCAAAGCCTTCATCGAAGGCGAAACCAATGATGCGCTCCTCTCCGACCTTCTTTGGAGCATGAGTCTTATCAACTGGCGCGAGAAAACCAGCCTCCCCTCGTCACCCTCAGAGCGGCAGCCAGTGGCTCCCACGCTCTACGCCTTGCTGAAACTGTGCTTCCCTCCCGTGCGGAGTGCCCAGCCTGACGGCATTCTGCCAGTTCCCGCCGTGCCTGCGATCCACCGCCACGCAGCGCAGGGTAACGGCGATCAGGCCGCTACGATGGCCATCCGCCGCCTGCGTGCCTCTGGCTACCACCCGGCTCTGCGCTCACTCCCGGTGAGAGGAGATTATGCCCGCCGAACAGCCGCCGCCCTTCTCTTCCCCATCTCAGACCACACTCTGACAAGCATCCACAAGCAAACAACCCGCCCCGATCAAGAACCCGCCAACGCCTGAACTTTCATCATCAACTCAACCCAAGCAAAACATCACCATGAACCTCGACGCCCTCAAAAACGCCCCTCGTCTCCTCATCGAAGCCAAGCTGCAGCCCATAGCTGGCACAAGATTCCAACCCACCGGCTTTCCCGACCTCGGAGCCGCGACCTATAACTCAGCGACGAATACGCCAATGGTGCTCGTTGAATCAGCTCAAAGCATGGCCAATCGAATGGAAGAGGTGTGCTGGGACCACGCAAAAAACTGCCTTCATGATGCATTGACCGGTTTGCCGTTCGTGCGCTCCACACTACCTGACGGTGCATCTACCAATTCAATCCTTGAAGCACATCGAATCAATTCCCCTTATATTGTTAACAGTGAGGAATTCGCACAAATTGAGGAGAAGATTGGCTTCAAGAAGAACCAACCATTTCACCCCGCGGACAAGCTGGCGAAAGCCCTGCTGCACTTTGATCCATGCAGCCTGATCCATGGCATTTTCCTCGAAAAAGTCGGAGGTGTTGTCAGGCTTCCTCGAGTCTTGACTGGCTTTATTGAAGCCAGCAATGCTCAACTTGCGTCTTCCGGCGGTGTAAAAGTTGATAGAGTTCAGCCGGAAACGACGGGGAAAAGCACCCCGTATGGCAAGGCTGATGATGGCTATGGCAATGTGCCTTATCCACGTGACAACGAGTTCACCGGCAACGTTACAGCCTACTTCATCGTGGACCTCGCCCTCCTGAGAGGATTTGGTCTTGGAGATGATGAGTTTAAGGCTTTGGTCGCGCTCAGTCTTTGGAAGATCCGGAGATTCTTGGAAACTGGTCTGCGCCTTCGGACAGCATGTGATCTCGAACTTGAAAGTGAACTTGTCGTTACACGTCCAAAGGGAACAGGGTGGGCCATACCTTCCACAGAAGAGCTTACAGCCACCCTGAAGCACCTGATTCCGGCACTGAAGAGTAAATTGGGACCGTCCCCGCTTGAAGTGAAATACAGCGCCGCTGTGGCAAAGAAGCGTTCCAAAAAATCAGACGAATCCCCCGCCTCCTAAACGCCATGACCGTCATCGAACTCACGTTCCCGGCGAGTGGACGGTTTCATGCCACTCCTTGGGGGCGCCATGTAAATGAAGGCACCACCGAATGGCCAATTTCGCCATGGCGCTTCCAGCGTGCATTGATCGCAACTTGGTTTCTTAAGGCGGCCTCGATCGTCTCGGAAGAGGTCGTCAAGTCACTAATAGCCTCAATGGCCTCCAGGCTACCGACCTTTGAATTGCCTCCGGCAGTCGAAGCACACACTCGTCACTTCATGCCCAACAATGACCCGACGCATAAGGAGAATGGCCAGGTGACTTGGGGACCATCAAAACTCAAGGTCTTCGATACTTTTATCCAGACCAGCCAGCCGCTTCGTATGGCTTGGAACGTGGACTTGGACGAATCGCAGCGTGCTGCCTTGGCGATACTCTGCGAGCGACTCAGTTATCTGGGCCGCGCCGAAAGCATCGTGGAAGCAAAGCTGTTGCCTGCCGGTGCTCCCATCAATGCCAACTCTCTTCCGCTGCCCGAAGGCGAAGAAGTGCCAGAAGGCTGTGAACTCGTCAGGGTTCTCTGCCCCAACTTACCCGAGGTTCACGACGCCTGGGTAGCAGCGAACCGCCCCCAAGAGGAGGTCAAAGCCAAGGGCAAGAAGTCCAAAGCGAAGTCCTTAAAGGCCAGCCTGCCGCAGTCGATCTTTGAAGCGCTGCACGCCGAGACGGCGACTTTGCAGGCTGAGGGTTGGTTGATTCCCCCTGGAGCGCGTTGGGCAGACTACACTCGCCAAGTCGAATGCTTCCAACCGGGCGCCGTGCGACCAGCACGCCAGCAAAAGAAGCCAGTCACTGTCGCTCGCTTCGCCATCTCCAGTGCTGTGCTGCCAAGAATCACTCAGTCCATTTCCGTTGCCGAACGAATGCACCAGACGCTTGCCAAACGTTCCGACAGCAAAGCTTGTGCCCGCGTTTTCATCGGCAAAGAGGCCAACGGCGAACCGCTCAAAGGTCATCAGCACACGCACATCTTTTGTGAGCTTGGCGAAAAACGTGATTCTATTGGCTACATCACGCTTTATGCACCGCTGGGCTTCGATCATGAGGCCCAGCAAGTCATTGAGGATATGCAGCGCAAGGCGCTCTGGGGCCACGGTGGTCATGACCTCGAACTCATCCTGCTAGGCTTCGGTGATTTAGAGACGTTCGACATCCCCATATTCCGCAAAGCCAAACGATGGACATCGCTTACCCCCTTCGTTCCAACGCGCCATGCCAAGCACTACGCGGATGGCCGTCCAAAACTCGACGAGGATGGCTGGCCGATTGGCTCGCCAGCCCAAGACCTGCGCCGTCTGCTGAAGGAAGATCATGGCCTGACACCCAAATCCATTTCTCCGCCAGACACCAAGATCACCGTCCGCCCAGAGCGCACTTTGCGTACTCTCCAGTTCCAAACCGAACGCAACCACGGGAACGGCAAGCACGGGCATCAATCGGGTGTCGGATTGACCATCGAGTTTGATCAAGAAATCCAAGGCCCGCTCGCCCTCGGCTACGGCTCCCACTTCGGTCTCGGCCTCTTCGTTCCGGTGTAGCTTCGATTGGCACTCGAAGTTGCTCTTTTTTTGATTCCTATTTTTCCCAGAAACCCTAGCCGTTCGATGGCCAATCAAAATGAGGACCCATGAATGAAAGAGCCGCCATGCCTGACTCAGCCTCCCATGCCTATCCTTATCTCGAAGAGGCCTTGCCGGGGTTTCATCGGGGACGGGCTCTGATCAAGGGCGCGGGGGATTCGTTGTCGGTGCTGCGGTTCATCGGGGAGAAGCAGGCGTTTTATCGTTTCGCCAATCGCCTGCGGCTCGCAGTGTGCTTTGGCGGGCTTCACTTGAAGGGTTTCGGTGAGGATACGGCGATGGGTTACGATGCGCTGACGCAGGTGTTCTTCACGTGGTCGGCTTTTGAACGCTATGCGGATCTGGCCAATGATCGACCGCCGTTTCGTGAGCTGTTTGTTCACCATCCGCGCAAAGCGGTTCAGGATCTGGCAACGCTGTGTCGGGCCCAGGACCCGGAGCAAAAGCTGGTGGAATTTTTGATCACTCAATCGCTGCTGCCCGTGCATGAGACTCATCTCAGGCGCTATCGCGATGGTCATGATTTCTCAGTGCTGACGTTGGCTGCGTGCATTCGCCACATCTTCGCTCACGGACATCTGACGGCGAATCCGTATCGGCTACCTTCCTCCAACTTGGTGATCATTTGCTGCGCACTGAATGATTTTTTGTTAGACTTTATCCGATCCGATTTCTTGCGTCGGGTGCAGGTGGGTGAGGGAGAGACGATGTCTGATTTCTCTCACGCTGCTGACGCAGGCTAGAAAGCGAGTGCCACAAAAAAATGTAAGCGATGCCTTAACTTCCCCTCCTGCTCTCATGAAAGCTCCCTCCTCTTCTGAGTGGCCCCAGGCCCAAACCACTGCCGCACCGCAATTCGGTGAGGTCACGAATGCGGACCTTCGTTCTGCCCCGCAGCGGACGGCCCGCGCGCTGTATCCGCACCGCCCTGAGATGTGGGAGCCGGAGTATCTGTATGAGCCTCTGCCGATTCCTGAGGATTACCCAGAGCTGGACCTCTTTGGCCAGCGGCGACTGGTGGTGGAGACGGAGGCTCCCGATCTGGGAGCTGAGTTCACCGAAGCGGCGTCTTCCGAGATGGCTTCCCCTTCCCCTCTGATTGCTCTGCCGGAAACTCTGACGGCGCGGATGTTGAACGAGTTCGTTTATTGCCCACGCCTGTTTTATTTCGAGCAGGTGGAAGGGGGCTTTTTAGACAATGCCGACACAGAGCGCGGCTCTGCGATCCATGAGAAGGTGGATCGCGGCAAAGGCGCACTGCCGAAAGCGCGCAAGAAAGCTCGGGCGGAGATGGAAGGGGTAGCCGCCGAAACCAAGGTCGAGCAAAGCGATGCCGGCACGTGTTTTGCATCACCTTCCTCTGAGGGCAGTGAGGTGTCTGCGATGGACACCGAAAAGAAACCTGCAGAAGCTGTGGCGAGCGAACCCAAGAGCAGCTCCGAGAACGAAGAAGCCACGGAAACGATTCATTCACGCTCAGCCATGCTGAGTTCTGAAAGGCTGGGTGTGGTGGCCAAGATGGACCTCGTGGAAGTGAAGATGATCACGATGAGCCAGGAACGTCCCGACTGGAAAACACCTGCGGTTGAAACCTCGGGTGAAGCACTGCCGACACCGCAAGGAAAGGAATCACCAGGAGCAACGGCCCCGACTCCACCGAACCCAAACTCAAACCTAACCAAAAGAGCCTCAAAAAAATCCAAGTCCGAGATCGATCAGCCGGATTTGTTTGCCATGGTGCCAGAACCGGCCCAGCCCCCACAATCTCTGGATCGTCTGACAACTGAAATCTCACCCCCCATTCGTCAACCTGAGTCGCCACGAATCCTGCACGTGGAACTGAAACAACGGGTGGTGCAGAGTGTCACGCCGGTGGATTACAAGGCTGGAGCGCCCCGACAAGGAGCCGATCAAAATGAGCTGTGGGACGCGGACAAGATGCAGCTGGGCCTGCAAATTCTGATCCTGCGTGACAATGGTTACGCCTGTGATGAAGGGGTGATTTATTACCGCGCGACCAAGCAACGCGTGACGCTGGCAATGACGGCAGAGATTGAGGCCTGGATCATCGAGAACATCGCTAAGGCTAGGCGCGTGGCGGCATCGCCGACGATTCCGCCACCTCTGGTGAATAGTCCGAAATGTGTGCGCTGCTCGCTGGCTCCCGTTTGCCTGCCGGACGAGACGCGGATGCTCAGGTCGGCCACGCCAGAGTGGTCCGCTCAGTCCCCTGAGCGGCATCCGAAAAGTCGCCCACGGGAGTTTGCGGTACCCTCTACAAGCTCATCACACAGCTCACTGATTCCGCCCCGCCGTCTCATCGCCGCCCGCGATGATGAACGGGCGCTTTATCTGAACACGCAAGGCTGCCGAGTGGGGATCAAATCTGAGCGATTGGTGATCAAAGAGGGAGACTCGGTGATCGATGAAGTGCGTCTGAATGATGTGACGCATGTGTCGCTCTTTGGAAACATTCAGCTGACGACTCAGGCGGTGCATGAGCTATGCGAGCAAGAGATCCCCGTGGCCTACTTCAGCATGGGCGGCTGGTTTTATGGACTGACTCGGGGTCATGGCCTGAAGAACGTGCACACGCGCATTCGTCAGTTTGCCACGGCGACGAATCCGCTGCACTCCCTCGCCTTGGCGCAAAGGATGGTGCAGGCGAAGATCAAAAACCATCGCACGATGCTGATGCGTCTGCACGTGCAGGCTCCGCAGTCTGCGGTGGTGGGCATGAAGGAGATCGCTGCCCGAACGATCAATGCACGCGGTCTGGATGAACTGCTGGGCATGGAGGGAGCGGCGGCGGCACTGTATTTCCAAAACTTTGCCGGCATGATCAAGGTGGGTGACGATGATGCGAATGATGACATCCCCGGTCTGGAGGTGACGTCATCCACCCAGAATCAGCGTCAGGCGGAGAAGGAAGCGTTCACCTTCGACTTCACGCAGAGGCGACGCCGCCCGCCGACCGATCCAGTGAACGCATTGCTTTCTCTAGCCTACAGTTTGTTAGCCAAGGACTGCACCATCGCAGCCCTCGCGGTTGGGTTTGATCCGTATGTGGGTTTTTATCATCAGCCGAGGCATGGTCGGCCCGCCCTGGCGCTGGATCTGATGGAGGAATTTCGCCCACTGATCGCTGAGAGCGCGGTGCTGACTGCGATCAACAATCGCATGATCACGGCGGGTCATTTTGTGCGCGCTGGTGAGGCGGTGAATCTCACTTCGCATGGCAGGAAAGCTTTTTTTCACGCCTATGAACAGCGCATGAATACACTGATCACGCATCCTGTGTTCGATTACAAGGTCAGCTACCGTCGAGTGCTGGAACTGCAAGCCCGACTGCTGGCGCGACATCTCACGGGAGAGATCCCTGAGTATGTGCCGATGGTGACACGCTGAACCTAGAGGATCGCTGAACATGTCTGATCGCAACAACCCGCCGAGCCCGAGTTCACGTCATACCTACCTGGTGACGTATGACATCGCGAACGACAAGCGTTTGAAGAAGGTCTTTCAGGTGTGCAAGAATCATGGCACGCACCTGCAATTTTCGGTTTTTGAGTGTGATCTGAACCCGCGTGAGTTGATCCAGCTGCAGCGGGAACTGAAATCGCTCATCAAGCATGACGAAGATCAGGTGCTCTTCGTCTCTCTCGGCCCCGCAGAAGGCCGAGGTGACCGTGTGATTTCATCCTTGGGATTGCCCTATTCCAAGTTTGATGCGCCTTGCTACGTGGTGTAGAACACACCGCAGATTCTTTCGTTCTTTTTCATCCCCCCATTTCGATCGCGAGCGCCGACATGACGCGCCGCCCCCTGGAGGCGCTCGCACGTTGATTACCAACGCTTTCCAAGCCCCGCCACCCCGTCCCCACGTCGTTTCATGAACTTCCCAGCGCCACCTCTCGCGAAGTGCTGCTGGAGCCCTTGATCTTGCAAGCCCCGTGCGGCGACACTCTCCGTGCACTCCGGTGCACGGCCCCGTTGAAGCCAGGACACGCCCTCTCCGGGCACCTTTCTTTTTCGCGCTCTCCGTGCACTCCGGTGCACGGCCCCGTTGAAGCATGGTGGCCAGGCTGATGCATGAGGATCATGCCTGGCCTCTCCGTGCACTCCGGTGCACGGCCCCGTTGAAGCACCCGCTTCCCGCGCCACATCCAGGGCCGGTTGGATCGCTCTCCGTGCACTCCGGTGCACGGCCCCGTTGAAGCCGTTCTCAGTGATTCGACAGAGCTTATGGAGCTTCCCTCTCTCCGTGCACTCCGGTGCACGGCCCCGTTGAAGCCACATCGGCACGGATGCGCGGGAAGATGCCTTTTGTCGCCTCTCCGTGCACTCCGGTGCACGGCCCCGTTGAAGCCAGCCATCAGCCTTTGAGCTGGGGGCGTGTCAGGATTCTCTCCGTGCACTCCGGTGCACGGCCCCGTTGAAGCTGACGATGCATGGATCGTCTGCACGTGGACAACTGCACTCTCCGTGCACTCCGGTGCACGGCCCCGTTGAAGCGAGCAGCGGTGAGTGCGGTGTCGTCTGCCTCAGCAGGCTCTCCGTGCACTCCGGTGCACGGCCCCGTTGAAGCCGCGATGATGAGGGATGGAATCCAATCCCTGCGGCAACTCTCCGTGCACTCCGGTGCACGGCCCCGTTGAAGCGACGGGCGCAAAGCCCACAAGGTTAATCAAATTGAACTCTCCGTGCACTCCGGTGCACGGCCCCGTTGAAGCGAGGGCGGATCGGTGACTTTGCAATCCGTGAGCACCTGCTCTCCGTGCACTCCGGTGCACGGCCCCGTTGAAGCGGAGTATTCACCCATGCACGATTTCTGGCGGACCAGCTCTCCGTGCACTCCGGTGCACGGCCCCGTTGAAGCGCGCAGGGTGGAAGCAGAGACGCACAAGCGGGCCTTGCTCTCCGTGCACTCCGGTGCACGGCCCCGTTGAAGCCCTCGCGGCGATGTTTCACGAAGAGAGAGGCCACTCGCTCTCCGTGCACTCCGGTGCACGGCCCCGTTGAAGCACCGACCATATCCGGCGGCCAAGTTCGAGGTCGGAGATCTCTCCGTGCACTCCGGTGCACGGCCCCGTTGAAGCCAGGCCATGGCTGCCAGCACAGCCTCTTCCGCTCCGCTCTCCGTGCACTCCGGTGCACGGCCCCGTTGAAGCTCACGCAACAAGCGATCATACTCAAAGCCTTCCCTTGCTCTCCGTGCACTCCGGTGCACGGCCCCGTTGAAGCATGGTCACAGAGACACGTTTGCTCACGCCATAGGTTCTCTCCGTGCACTCCGGTGCACGGCCCCGTTGAAGCAGGATCACAGCGAACTTGCCCGCCCATTTCTTGCCCCTCTCCGTGCACTCCGGTGCACGGCCCCGTTGAAGCCGCTTCTGAAGTGGCAAAGCGCTTGCGGGTTGAGCTTCTCTCCGTGCACTCCGGTGCACGGCCCCGTTGAAGCGAAGTGATGGACCTCAAAGATTCGGAATCTTTGGAGTCTCTCCGTGCACTCCGGTGCACGGCCCCGTTGAAGCGTACACGGCTTCGTGCGTATTGTGGAAACCGAGGCTCTCTCCGTGCACTCCGGTGCACGGCCCCGTTGAAGCTCGGTGGCGTCGTCCAGCGTGGTGCGGAATTTGTCCCCTCTCCGTGCACTCCGGTGCACGGCCCCGTTGAAGCCAGCTTGGCTCACGTCTGGCAATCGGTAAACAACGACTCTCCGTGCACTCCGGTGCACGGCCCCGTTGAAGCAATTTCCAAACGCCGAAAAACCCATGGCGCGGTGGACCTCTCCGTGCACTCCGGTGCACGGCCCCGTTGAAGCACCCAGTTGGCTATCACTTCGGCGTCGGTCAATGGCTGCTCTCCGTGCACTCCGGTGCACGGCCCCGTTGAAGCGTCTATGCGGGCTGGCACGAAAACGGACGAGACTGCGACTCTCCGTGCACTCCGGTGCACGGCCCCGTTGAAGCTTACCGCGTCACAGCTCAACGACTACGGCAAGCTCCGCTCTCCGTGCACTCCGGTGCACGGCCCCGTTGAAGCCACTCGTTAAAGCCCGTGCAGACGTAGAGATAAAAACCGCTCTCCGTGCACTCCGGTGCACGGCCCCGTTGAAGCCAGGGTGTCGCGTTTGTCCCGCAGGTCCTTGGCCTCTTGCTCTCCGTGCACTCCGGTGCACGGCCCCGTTGAAGCGAGGGCGGCGCTGCTAACACGAAAGACCAAAATGAACTCTCCGTGCACTCCGGTGCACGGCCCCGTTGAAGCGTTAACCCTGCGCTTTTCCTGCGCGCTCAGCTCAACCTCTCCGTGCACTCCGGTGCACGGCCCCGTTGAAGCACTGACGATGCGTGGATTGTCTGCACGTGGACAACTGCTCTCCGTGCACTCCGGTGCACGGCCCCGTTGAAGCTCGGCACCCTCTGGCCCGCTGCCTGCCAGACACAAGGCTCTCCGTGCACTCCGGTGCACGGCCCCGTTGAAGCAGATCCAATCCATCGACCCGCAGCGCATCCGCTTTTCTCTCTCCGTGCACTCCGGTGCACGGCCCCGTTGAAGCAACATCACCGTGAATGGTGGAAATGGCTCGCCCGAACTCTCCGTGCACTCCGGTGCACGGCCCCGTTAAATGCGTTCGCCATAAGGCAAGCAGATAGCGATGAATCTTTCATGGACCCAACGTCATGACCTCATTGATTCCTCTGAATAGGAAGCCGACGCGACGAAAATCACCGAACTCCCCAAATCCAACAGACACTGCACTCCTAAAGAAGAGTCAGCTCACTCACGGCTGAGGCAAGATAAAGTCTCATATCTAAGGTATTTCTGCGTGGCTTCTTTGTTCATGAAAGCGCGTGTTCAAAAATGCGCTTCAACTGCAGGCTTGCTTTCTTCATGTTGGCCTTGGCAGACTGCGAGTCCGCATGACAAAAATAGCAAGTTTTGCTTTTTTACTCCTCATTTGTCCCCTGATCGTCTCGATCGGTTTTGGGCAA